>NZ_JBIAWF010000008.1:89233-263516 GCF_042895325.1 Streptomyces sp. NPDC001407 | reverse complement strand
CCCGGGGGGGGGGGGGGTGGGGGGGGGGGGGGGGGCGGGTTTGGGGGGGGGGGGGGGGTGGCCCACCCCCCCGCGGCGGGGGGGGGGGGGGGGGGGGCCCCCCCCCTCAGCCACCCAGCCAACCCCCCACCGCCACCCCCACCCACGCCGCCCCCAACCCGCACAACACACTCGCCCCCACATTCGCCACCGCGAAGACCGAAGCCCCCTCCTCCGACAGCCGCAGCGTCTCGTAGGAGAACGTGGAGTACGTCGTGAGCGCCCCGCACAGCCCCGTGCCCAGCAACAGCCACAGGCGGTCGGGGACCGCCGCGCCCGTCAGGACGCCGAGGACCGTGCAGCCCACGACGTTGACGGTGAACGTGCCCCAGGGGAAGAGCGAGTCGTGGCGGGACTGCACGGCGCGGTCCGTGAGATAGCGCAGGGGGGCGCCGACCATGGCGCCGGCGACGACGAGCAGCCAGTTCATCCGGCGGCCCCGCCGCGGGCCGGGCGGTGCACGACCTCCACCTCGTCGAGCAACACCAGCCCCTCGCCGACCAGTTCGTCCAGGGCGGGCACGAAGGCCCGTACGCGCTCCTCGGAGTCGACGATCACCACGGACACCGGCAGGTCCTCGCTCAGGGACAGCAGCCGTGACGTGTGGACGACCGAGGACGCGCCGAAGCCCTCGATGCCGCGGAAGACGCTCGCGCCCGCCAGCCCCGCCGCGTGGGCGCGGTGCACGATCTCGGAGTACAGCGGCCGGTGGTGCCAGGTGTCGGACTCGCTGATGACGACCGTCAGCCGCAGCGCGTTGCCGTGGAGGGTCATCGCGCCCTCCGGCGCAGGAACAGCCGGGTGAGGTTCGCCGCCGCCCACACCGCCGCCATCGCGGCGAGCAGGGTGCCCGCGAGGTAGGCGAGGGCGGTCGCCGTGCGGCCGTCGCCCACCAGGCGCCGGATGTCCACCGCGTACGTGGAGAACGTGGTGAAACCGCCCAGTACGCCCGTGCCGAGGAAGGGCCGCAGCAGCCGGTGCGGTGAGGTGAGGTCGGCGATCACCACGAGCAGCACGCCGATCAGGGCGCAGCCGACGACGTTGATCAGGAACGTGGTCCAGGGGAACGCGCCCTGCGCGGCCGGCCACAGCAGCCCCGCGCCGTAGCGGAGGGCCGCTCCGGCGCCACCGCCCAGCGACACCGCGCAGACGACCGGCCACTGCCCGCGCGCGGCCGGGCGCCCGGGGGGCGGGGCGGTCACCGGGGGAGAGTCCGCGACGGCTCGTGACGAGCCCATGATCAGCCTCCTACTCGCAGAGTGCCGGCAAGTAGGGACCGTTGGCGGCGCCTGTGCCGCGGTTCGGGTACGGCGGGCCCCACCGCCGCGCGGCGGCCGCGGCCGCCACCGGGAATCAGGCTACCGCCACCGCCCCGGCGCCGCTCAGGCGTCGGGCACCGGCCGCCCGGTCACCGCGGCGAGGTAGGCGTCGGCGCGGTCGGCGTCCAGCAGCCAGTCCTGGAAACCGGCCGGGTCGGCGTAGCCGTTGGCGTAGCGGCGGGCCACCTCCGGGTACTCCCGGGCCGCGGCCAGCACCCGGCGCACGTGCGGGGGCGGAGGCGTCAGCAGCAGATTGGTGAGCGTCACCGCGTGCCGGGCGTGCTCCCAGAAGGCGGCGAACGTCCGCAGCATCCACGTCCGGTCGAAGGGCTTGTCGCCGTGGTCGAGGACCGCCCGGAGGTAGCTGTCGGCGCAGCGGGCCGCGGAGTTGGCGCCCTGGCCGGTCAGCGGATCGTTGACGACGACCGCGTCGGCCATGCCGAGGACGTGACGGCCGTCGGCGATCCGCGCCACCGGGTGCCGGACCACCGGGGTGACGGCACCGACGAGGGCGGCGCCCGCGTCCGTCGGCTCGGCGGCCGCGCACAGCTCGTACTCCCAGGGAATGTGGTCCCGCAGCAGCCCGAGCGTCCGCTCGACCACGGCGTCCGGGCCTGGCCGGTCCTGCCAGCGGTCGAAGGGCCCGCCGGGCACGGCCTCCCACAGCAGCATCCCGCACGGCCCGCCCGCCGCCGTGCCCTCCATGGCGAAGAACTCCCCGACGCCCTCCACCGGACTGCACCGCAGCTGCGGCCAGGCGGCGTCAGGACCGGTCCGCATGCCGTGCACGTAGACGGCGGCCAGCATCCGCTGGGGGCGGTCGTACGGGCTGTGCCGCTCGTCCCGGCCGAAGAGCTCCGACAGCGGTCCGCGGCCGCTCGCGACGACCGTCAGGTCGTGCGCCCCGGCGATCCGCTCCAACTGCTCCGGCTCCACCGTGCCGTACTCGACCCGGCCGCCCCGCTCCTCGAACAGCTCCAGCCAGCGCGCCGTCTTCACGCGCTGGTCGACGCACTGCGCGGGCTCGTCGAACGGCGCGGTGAGGTCGCTGTCCGCGGTGGTGATGCGCAGCGAGCCCAGCCGCGGGGTCTGTGCCTCCCACAGGTGCAGGCCCGCGGCGCGCTCCAGGGCGAGGGCGGGACCGTACATCAGCTGCGTGGACATGACCGGGCCGGAGCGGACCCCGTCGGCGGTCCGGGCCGCGTAGACGGTCACCTCGTAGCCCCGGTCGGGAACCAGTCCGAGGGCCAGGTGCAGTCCTCCCTGGCCCGCGCCGACAATCGCGATCCTGCGCATCGTCGCCTCCCGCTCGCCCGTCCCGGGCTCCCGTTTGTAGCGGCGGCCGGGGCGCGCTGTACAGACGGCCTGCCGGAAACCGACGCCCGCCCGGTGACCCCTGCCGGTCCGGGCACCGTCGCGCAACAGCCCAATATGAGCCATGCGCGCAGACCCTCATTCGGCCGCCAGGCCACGCGCTCCCCGCCTCCGGAGCCCCGAATTCCGCGGCGGGCGCCGAGCGCGTGGCTCGATCCGGTATGGCAGGAAACCACCGCTTCCGGCGCGCTGGGCTGGGAAGCCTTCTGGCCGGTCAGGCTCCGCCGGCGCGGCGGAGCACCCGCCGGCCCGGCCGGTCGCAGGCCGGAGCCGATCCAGGGAGGCACACGATGACAGCGCAACCAAGGTTGCCGCGCTCGCCGGCGCCCCAGGAGGTGGCCCCCCAACTCCAGCGTGCGGGCATGCTGGACCGCGTGGAGGAGCGCCTGCGCGGCCTCCTCAACGACGAACACCGGCGCTGGCGCACCGCCGACACCCGGGGCGCCGGGCTGATCGAGTCCCTCGCCGAGCTCGTCGCGGTGGGCATCGACCGGGTCCGCCCGGTCATCCTGCTCACCGGCTACCTCGCGGCGGGCGGCGACCCCGAGGGGCCCGAGTCCGCGGAGGCGGTCGACGCCGCGGCCGCCCTCGAACTCCTCGACACCTGCACCCTCATCCGCAGCGACGTCCGCGACAACGCCGCTCTGCGCCGTGGCATCCCCACCCTCCATGTCAGCCGCGCCGCCGAGCACGAGCGCAACGGCTGGGCGGGCGACGCCGGGCGCTTCGGCGAGTCCACCGCGAACCTCGCGGGCGATCTCTCCCTCACCCTCGCCGACCGGCTCGCGGCCCGGCTGCCCGTCGCCGCCTGGCGGCTCTGGGACGAACTGCGCCTGGAGCGGGTGGTCGGCACCTATGCCCACGAGGCGATGGCCGCCGAGTATCTCGACGACCCGTGGCCGGGGCGGTGCATATCGGGATGCGACCGGGGCTGCACGGCCGGCTGGTACGCCGTACGGCACCCGCTGCGCCTGGGCTGCGCCCTCGCCGGCCGCCCCGACCTCGACATCACCTTCGACGCCTACGCCCGGGCCCTGCACGCCGCGTGGCGGCTGCGCGGCTTCCTCGACGGCGGCCCGGAGTACGACTGGGACGCCGAGCTGCTGCGGGAGATCCTCCTGGAGCGCGAGGAGCGCGGCATCGCCGAGCGCCACATCCGCGAACTGGTCGAACGGGCCACCCGCATCGCCACCTCCTCGCGGCTGGCGACGGGCTGGTCCGAGGAGCTCACGGCCTTCGCCGTGCGGATGGCCGCGGAGCAGGGCTGAGGCCGGGGGCCGGTGGCGGGCATCGGGCGCCACCGGCCCTGTGGGGGACACCGGATCGGCCGTCCGGTCCAATGCCGTAAATGGGCGGTTGTGGCAGGTGAAGTACCGAGTCACCCGTCCGCTCCATGTACGAAACCTTTGTGACTATCAGGCGTTGAGCCACACCCCGGCTGTCACCGGTCGGGTGCCTCCCAGAACGACTGAGCAAAGGTGTCTCCGCATGTCTCGAATCGCCAAAACCGTCGTACTGACCGCCACCGTCGGCGCCGCGCTCGCGGGCTTCACCGGAGGGGCCGTCGCCGACTCCGGGGCCCGCGGTGTCGCCGCCGGCTCGCCGGGCATCGTGTCGGGCAACGTCATCCAGGTGCCGCTGCACGTCCCGATCAACCTGTGCGGCAACAGCATCGACATCATCGGCCTGCTGAACGCGGCGTCCGGCAACACCTGCATCAACAAGTCGTGACCCCGACCCACGCGGCCTGACCGGGGCACCCGTCCCGGACCGTGCGTGGCGCCCCTGGCCCGTCCCGGGCGCCACGCCGGCCGCGGCCCTCCGCGGCCGGCGAAGCCGCCCCCGGCCGGAAGCCGTCCATCGGAGCGATCTTCCCGATAGCGTGGGCGGATCGCGACTCCGGGGAGGGCAGACGTGGATCCGTTCACGACGGCGGCAGTGCTTTCAGCCGTGAACACGGCGACGTCGGGCGCGCTGTCGGGCGCCGCGTCGGAAGTGGGGCGGCGCACCACGGAACGCCTCGCCGCACTCGCCCGCCGCGTCCGCGGCCGGGGCACCGACGACGCCCGGCCGCCGACCGTCCCCACCGACGCGGCCGCCCGCCGCGACCTCGCCGAACGGCTCTTCGAACAGGCCCGTCGCGAACCGGCCTTCGCCCGCGACCTCCTCGCCTGGCTCCGCGAGACCGACCTGCTCCGCGACACCACCGGGCCCGCCTGCCCCGCCGCGGCCCGCCCCCGGATGCTCCCGCCCGGCACCGCCGCCTTCACCGACCGCGAGCCCGTACGGCAGGCCATCGCCGCCCTCCTCGACGACCCCGGCGCCGACGCCGCGGGTGCCCCGCGCATCGTCGTGCTCACCGGCCCCGGCGGCGTCGGGAAGACCGCCACCGCCGTGCACTTCGCCCGCGCCTTCGCGGACCGCTTCCCCGACGGCCAGCTCCACGCCGACCTCCGCGGCGCCTCCCCGGCCACCGCCGTCACCCCCTCGGCGACCCTCGTACGCTTCCTGCACCGCCTCGGCGTGCCCGCCGACCGGGTGCCCGCCACCGAGCAGGAACAGACCGACCTCTACCGCGACCGCACCGCGGACCGCAGGCTCGTCGTCCTCCTCGACAACGCCCACTCGGCCGCCCAGGTCGCCCCGCTGCTCACCGCCGCGCCCGGCTCGCTGACCCTCGTCACCAGCCGGCACGGGCTGCCCGAGCTCGTACGCGACCACGGCGCGCGCGTCCTGCGCCTCGGCCCGCTGGCGGGGGACGACGCGGTGCTGCTGCTCACCCGGATCGCCGGCTTGGAGCCGGCCGGCGCGCAGCGCGCGCACGCCGAGGCGGTGGCGGCGCGCTGCGGGGGCATGCCGCTGGCGCTGTGCGAGACGGGCGCGCTCGCGGCCGGGAGGGAGGAGGTCGACTGGGAGCGCCTGGAACGCGAGTTCGCCTCCCTCGGCCCCGGACCGGCCGCCCCGGCCCCCGCCGACCCCACCCGCCTCGCCACCGACGTCGCCTACCGCGCCCTCGCCCCGGCGGCCGCCCGCCTCTACCGGCTCCTCGGGCTGTGCCCCTGGCCCACGATCCCCGTCGGCGCGGCGGCCGCGGCCGCGGACATCACACCCGCCGAGGCCCGCGCCCTGCTCGCGGAACTCGCCGGCGCCCGCCTCCTGGAGCCGGCCGGCGACGAGCGCTACCGCTTCCACGACGTCGTACGCCGCCACGCCGAGCTGCGGGCCCACGAGGAGGACGGCCGCGCGGCGGCCGGGGACGCCGTCGAGCGCGTGATCACCTGGTACCTGGACATGGCGGTGGCCGCCGACTACCGCGTCATACCCGGCCGTTGGCACCTCGGGCCCGCTTACGACAGGCTGCCGCGGCCCGCCGCGTCATCCGCCGCCGCCCGCGCCGCCCTGGCGGAGCTCACCCGCGAGCGCGAGAACCTCGCCGAGGCCGTACGGGCCGCGGAGGAGTACGGATTCGACGCGCTCACCTGGCAGTTGTGCGAGGCGATGTGGGCACTGCACCTGCGCCTCGGCTTCCACGAGCAGTGGGTGGCCACCCATGTGAGGGGCGTGGCCGCCGCCCGGCGTCGCGCCACGGACGAACCCCGGGCCGAGGGGCGGATGCGCTCCCAGCTCGCCTTCGCCTACATGGGCCTCGACCGCCTCGCCGACGCCGAACGCGAACTGACGGCAGCCGCGGCCGCCGACCGCGCCGCCGGGCACCACCGGGGCCACGCCAGCGCCGTGGAGTCCCTGGGCCTGCTCTGCCTGCGGCAGTGGCGGTACGAGGACGCCGAGCAGCGCTTTCGCCAGGCGCGCACCATCTGGGACGAGGTCGGCCCGGACGACGACGGCGCGGAGGACGCCCCGCGCGCCCTTGCCCTCCTCGAACACCACCTAGGCCGCGCCCTCACCGGCCAGTCCCGCTTCCCCGAAGCCATCGGCCAACTCCGCCACGCGCTCACCCGCTTCCACGCCCTGGAGCCGCGTGACTCCTACAACGAGGGGCGCGTGCGGATGAGTCTGGGCGAGTCGCTTCTCGCCGGGGGCGATGTGGCGGGGGCGCGGGAGTTCTTGGACGATTCCATCGCGGTGATGGAGGGGGAGGGGGCGACGCTTCAGCTCGCGGATGCGCTGGAGTTGCGGGCGGGTTGTGGTGATGCGGCCGCTTTTCTGGGGCGGGCGCGGGAGTTGTACGAGGCGCTGGGCGATGCGGCGGGGGTGACGCGGGTGGAGGTGCGGCTTCGGGGTGCGGGGTAGTTCTTGTTCCCCCGCCGGTGCCTGCGGCGCTTTGTTCAAATCAGCCCGTCCGGCGTTTGAGGACAACGCGGCGAAGCCGTGTTGCGGGGTCTGGGGCGCAGCCCCGGTTTCGGGAAGGGGCGGGGTAGGGGAACAAAGCCCGCCGCAGGCGCCAACCGGCCCGCAGTCGGGGGTCCGGGGCACGCAGCCCAGGTCTCGGGAAGGGGCGGGGCTGGGGAAAATCACCGCACCGTCACCACGCGCCGTACCGCCCCCGTCACCACCCCCACCCCCGAAGCCACCGCCTCCGAAAGCGACTTCCCCGCCACCACCCACGCGTGCAACGCCGACGCGTACACCACCGGATCACACAGATCGGCCCGGCCGTCGGGGCAAGCGGTCGCGGACAGCCGCACCACCCCACCGTCACGCAGCCGCACCGTGCACCGGTCCACCCCCGTCACGTACACCGCGAGCGCGCACCCCGGGTGCCGGGAGAGGATCTCCGCCGTCCAGGCGGAGGGCGGGCCGACCCGGGGGTCGTCGGCGGAGCCGTAGCGGACGATGATGTCGGCGAGGCGCAGCCGGGACGTGTCCCGGGTGTCCTCGTGGACGACGGTGTGGGCGTCCCAGCCGAAGTCCTCGTCGCCCTCCGGTTCGTACGTGCCCTCCGGGTGGCGGGTGACGGCGATCTCCGGCGGGGCGGCGCCGAGGAGGCGGGTGAGGACCCTTACGGGGGAGGTGCGTTCGGCCGGTTCGAAGGCGGGCAGCGGGAGCCGGTCGAGGAGGGCGGGCCGGCCGGCCGGCTCGGGGATGCCGATGAGGTCGTGGAAGACGCGGCGCAGCAGCCGTGCCGACGCGCCCGGATCCGAGCTGACCTGGTCGGCGAACGCGCGGTAGCGGCCGGGCTCGTGGTGGTCGACGACGTGGTCGAGCTGGGCGCGCAGTCCCTCGTGCGGGCGCAGCCTGGGCGCGGTCCGACCCAGGGCGGCGACGGGCGAGTCCGGGTCCAGGGCCGCGTCCGGGAAGGCGCCCAGCAGCACGGGCGTGCCGATCGCGGCGGCGTAGTAGGTGACGGACCCGTGGTCGCCCAGCACGCAGTCGGCGGCGATCAGCGCCTGTCGCCAGCCCTCCAGCGGCGGTACGAGCACCAGTCCCGCAGCCCGTGCCCGGTCCAGCCAGGCGCGGACCTGGCCGGGGCCGTGCCCGTGCCAGATGTTGGGGTGGAGGACGGCGGCCACGCGGTATTCGTCGGCGGGCAGTTCGGCCGTCAGGCGGGGGAGCAGGGAGGGCAGCAGGTCCTCGTCGCCGTCCCCGAAGAGCGACCCGGGCGACCAGGTGGAGTTGACCACGATCAGCCGCTGCCCGGCCGCCACCCCGAGGGCGCGGCGGAACCGGTCCCGGTGGGGGAGGGCGTCGAGGATGCGGTCGTAGCAGGGATCTCCGCCGAGCACGGCGGTGGGCACGGCCTCCGGACAGGCGGCACCGAGCCGGTCGAGCTGCTCGGGATGGGAGAGAACGGTGGCGTCGGCTATGGGCCGGCCGTCATGGAGCAGCCAGTCGGGATCCATCCCGAAGACGGGTGCACCGGGGTCCGGGGCGGAGCCCCGGGAGACGGTGGGTATGACGGCAGCGGCGGACGCGCCCCGCGATCCGTGTCCGGTGTCCGGTGTCCGGTGTCCGGTGTCCGGTGTCGCCAATCTCTTATTGTAGCCAACGCCGTGCGAAAGTACCGCCAACTTCCCCTGAAGAAGCGGGAGTTCGCCACCGTAGCTGGCCGAGATCGCCAGATCCACCGGCGTCGCCTTCGCCTGCTCCCACGGCAGTACGGGCAGGCCCGCCGACGCCAGCAGTTCCGGCACGCCGGCGAGGAACGGTGACGAGCCCGTGCAGGTCGCCAGCAGTTGCAGGCGCGTGTCGCCGGCGAAGAGCGGCAGCACGTCGAGCAGGCGGGTCGCCGAGGTGACGTTGTGCACCACGAAGAGCACCGTCCGGGTCCGCCCGCGCGTCTTCCACCGCTCCGCGTCCTCGCCGACCGGCACCCTCAGCCAAGTCTCACCCGTCACCCGCACCACACGCGCACCCCCAAAGAAGCGAACATAACAGTGCGGGGCGGGCGATGGGTCAGCGCTTGCCGGCCTTGCGGGTGGCGCGCAGCCACTCCTTGTTCATCGCGGCGATGGACGGTAGCGGGATGCCCTTGGGGCAGGCGGTGGCGCACTCGCCGGTGAGGGTGCAGCCGCCGAAGCCCTCGGCGTCCATGGTGGCGACCATGTCGAGCACGCGGGACTCCCGCTCCGGCGCGCCCTGCGGCAGCACGTTGAGGTGATTGATCTTCGCGGAGGTGAAGAGCATCGCGGAGCCGTTGGGGCAGGCCGCCACGCACGCGCCGCAGCCGATGCACTCAGCGTGCTCGAAGGCGAAATCGGCGTCCGGCTTGGGCACGGGCGTCGCGTGCGCCTCGGGCGCGGAGCCGGTGGGGGCGCTGATGTAGCCGCCCGCCCCGATGATGCGGTCGAACGCCGACCGGTCCACGACCAGGTCCCTGACCACCGGGAAGGCCGTGGCGCGCCACGGCTCGATGTCGATGGTGTCCCCGTCGGAGAAGGACCGCATGTGCAGCTGGCAGGTGGTGGTGCGCTCGGGGCCGTGCGCGTCGCCGTTGATGACCAGGCTGCACGCGCCGCAGATGCCCTCGCGGCAGTCGTGGTCGAAGGCGACGGGATCCTCGCCCTGGAGGATGAGCTTCTCGTTGAGGGTGTCGAGCATCTCCAGGAAGGACATGTCCTTCGAGATGCCGTCGACCTCGTAGGTGGCCATGGCGCCGGGGGCGTCGGCGTTCTTCTGGCGCCAGACGCGCAGGGTGAGCCTCATGCGTAGCTCCGCTGAGTGGGGTGGACGTACTCGAAGACGAGGTCTTCCTTGTGCAGGACGGGGGCGTCGCCGGTGCCCCTGAATTCCCAGGCGGCGGCGTACGAGAACTCCTCGTCCTTGCGGGCCGCCTCACCGCCCTCGGTCTGGGACTCCTCGCGGAAGTGGCCGCCGCAGGACTCGGACCGGTGCAGCGCGTCGAGGCACATCAGCTCGGCGAGCTCCAGATAGTCGACGACGCGGTTGGCCTTCTCCAGCGACTGGTTGAACTCCTCGCCGGTGCCCGGGACCTTGATCCGGCGCCAGAACTCCTCGCGGATCTGCGGGATTCGGTCAAGGGCCTTGCGCAGGCCCTCCTCCGTGCGGGCCATCCCGCAGTATTCCCACATCACCTCGCCGATCTCCTTGTGGAAGGAGTCGGGCGTGCGGTCGCCGTCGACGGCCAGCAGCCGCTCCAGGCGCTCCTTCGTCTCGGTGACCGCGGCGACGGCCGCCGGGTGGGCGGCGTCGACCTCGTCGTGGTGCGGGTGGCGGGCGAGGTAGTCGTTGATGGTCGACGGCAGGACGAAGTAGCCGTCGGCCAGGCCCTGCATCAGCGCGGAGGCGCCGAGCCGGTTGGCACCGTGGTCGGAGAAGTTGGCCTCGCCGATCGCGAACAGGCCCGGGACCGTGGTCTGGAGGTCGTAGTCGACCCACAGCCCGCCCATCGTGTAGTGGATCGCGGGGTAGATGCGCATCGGCACCTCGTACGGGTTCTCCGCGGTGATGCGCTCGTACATGTCGAAGAGGTTGCCGTACTTCGCCTCCACCGCCTCGCGGCCCATCCGCTGGATGGCGTCGGCGAAGTCGAGGTAGACGCCCTGGCCGCCGGGGCCGACGCCGCGGCCCTCGTCGCAGACGTTCTTCGCGGCGCGGGAGGCGATGTCACGCGGCACGAGGTTGCCGAAGGAGGGGTAGATCCGCTCCAGGTAGTAGTCGCGCTCGTCCTCGGGGATCTGCCCCGGCGGCCGGTCGTCGCCCTTCGCCTTGGGCACCCAGATGCGGCCGTCGTTGCGCAGCGACTCGCTCATCAGCGTCAGCTTCGACTGGTGGTCGCCGGAGCGCGGGATGCAGGTGGGGTGGATCTGGGTGAAGCAGGGGTTGGCGAAGTACGCGCCGCGCCGGTGGGCCCGCCAGGCGGCGGTGGCGTTGGAGTTCTTCGCGTTGGTGGAGAGGTGGAAGACGTTGCCGTAGCCGCCGGTGGCCAGCACCACCGCGTCGGCGAAGTAGGTGTCGATGCGGCCGCTGATCAGGTCGCGGGCGACGATGCCGCGGGCCCGGCCGTCGACGACGATCAGGTCGAGCATCTCGGTGCGCGGGTGGAGCTCGATGTTGCCCGCGGCGACCTGGCGGCTGAGCGCCTGGTAGGCGCCGAGCAGCAGCTGCTGGCCCGTCTGCCCGCGGGCGTAGAAGGTGCGGGAGACCTGCACGCCACCGAAGGAGCGGGTGTCGAGGAGCCCGCCGTACTCCCGGGCGAAGGGCACGCCCTGCGCCACGCACTGGTCGATGATCTCGACCGAGACCTGGGCGAGGCGGTGGACGTTGGACTCGCGGGCCCGGAAGTCGCCGCCCTTGACCGTGTCGTAGAAGAGACGGTGGATGGAGTCGCCGTCGTTGCGGTAGTTCTTGGCGGCGTTGATGCCGCCCTGCGCGGCGATCGAGTGGGCGCGGCGCGGCGAGTCCTGGTAGCAGAACTGCACGACGTGATAGCCCTGTTCGGCCAGCGTCGCACCGGCCGCGCCGCCCGCGAGCCCGGTGCCCACGACGATCACGGTCTGCTTGCGGCGGTTGGCGGGGTTGACCAGCTTCGCCTCGAAGCGGCGGCGGTCCCAGCGCTCGGCTATGGGGCCCTCCGGCGCCTTGGCGTCGACGAGCGGCTCGCCGGTCGTGTAGTCGGTGTAGGTCATGTCAGCTCACCACTCCGGTCATGACGCCCACGGGGACGGAGATGAAGGCCGCGGTCAGCAGCAGCGCCAGCACATTGGCCACGGCCTTGAGGATCCGGTCGCGCGTCGCGTTGCCCACGCCCAGCGTCTGGGCGGCACTCCAGAAGCCGTGCCGGACGTGCAGGCCCAGGGCGAGCATCGCGACGATGTAGATGACGTTGCCGTACCAGGTGGAGAAGGTGTCCACCACGTTCTGGTACGGGTGCCCCTCCTGGAAGCCGCCGGGGTGCACGGTGCCCGTCGTCAGGTCGAGGATGTGCCAGACGATGAACAGGGCGAGGATGATCCCGCCCCACCGCATGGTCCGCGTGGCATAGCTCGCGCGGGGGCGCTTGTGCACATAGGCCGTGGTGCGCGCCTTGATGTCGCGGCGGCTCAGCTGGTACGCGGAGACCCCGTGCAGGATCACGGACGCCGACAGCACCACGCGGGCGATCCACAGCCCCCACTCGCGGTGCAGGATCGGGGCGCCCATCACGCGCAGCCAGTGGCCGTAGTCGTTGAAGTCGCCGGCCCCGAAGAAGATCTTGGCGTTGCCCAACGCGTGGACGGCCAGGTACGCGATCATGATCAATCCGGTCGCGGCCATCACGGTCTTCTTGCCGACGGTCGATCCCCAGAAGGTGCGCGTGATGGACGGCCGTCGGTCCGTCCGCGTTGCCAATGCCATGAACACGACCCTAGGTCGCCCCCACCTGAGAGAGCCAAGACATAGTCCGACTCATCTCGATAGGCATCAGCTATCGAAGCCCCAAGGATGACGCGGGCCAGGCGGGGTACGAAACACTCCGCTGACCTCCTCCGTATCCGTATCCGTATCCGGACCCTGGGCGTGAAACGTGCTGAAATTCCTCGACGCGAAGACCATCGACGGCCTGCTGTCCGTACCCGAGCTGGCGGCGGGCATCGGCGCGGCCTTCACCTCGGGCGCCGGCGCGGCCCCCGGATTCGCGCGGACGTCCGTGCCCGTCGGGGACGGTGAGCTCCTCCTCATGCCCGCGGCCCACGCGTCGACGCTCTCGGTCAAGCTGCTCACCCTCTACGACGCTGCGCCGGAACTGCCCGCGGTCCAGGGGCTGGTGACCCTCTTCGACGCCGTCACCGGCCGCCCGCTCGCCGTCCTGGACGCCACCGCGGTGACCCGCCTGCGCACGGCCGCGGTCAGCGCCCTCGCCACCGACCTGCTCGCGCCGCGGGACGCGCGGGTGCTGACCGTCATCGGCGCCGGGGTGCAGGGCAGAGGCCACCTCGAAGGACTCGCCGGGCTACGGCCCTGGACCTCCGTCCGGCTGCACAGCCGCGACCCGCGCAAGGCCCGCCGCCTCGCCGAGTGGGCACGCGGGGAAGGCATCGACGCCGAGGTCCACGAGGACGTCACCACCGCCGTCCGCGACGCGGACGTGATCTGCACCGTCACCTCCGCGCCCCGCCCCCTCTTCGAGGACTCCGCACTCCGGCGCGAGGGCCTGCACGTCAACGCCGTCGGCGCGTACGGCGCACAGCGCCGCGAACTGCCCACCGAACTCGTCACCCGGGCCGGCCTCTTCGTGGAATCCACAGAGGCGGTGCTGCGGGAGGCGGGCGACATCCTGATCCCCGTGGTCGAGGGCGCGCTTCCGGCCAGGCCGGCGATGACGGAGCTGGCCGACCTCCTGTCCGGCCGGCATCCGGGGCGTACGTCCGAGGCGGAGGTGACGGTGTTCGAGTCGGTGGGGGTGCCGGTGGAGGATGCGGTGGCTTGTGACTTGCTTTATCAGTGTGCGGTGGCCCGGGGGGCGGGGGCGGATGTGGGGTTCGGGTGAGGGTCGCCGGCGCCGGCGACCCGCACCCAACCCCCGCCCCGAACTACGCCCGGCAATCCGGGATCCCCCCATGGAACTCGATCATCTCCCCGAACAGCGCCGTCATATCGACAGAACTCCCCGGCACAGCCCCCCGCTCCTCCGCGATCGCCCGATGCAAATTAGGCACGAGCCGCTCGGAATCCAGCCACGCACCGAACCGCCCCAGATCCGCCTTCCGAGCGATGTCGACAGGGGAGAGCCCCGCCGCCATCCCCTCGCGGGCGAGCTCACGGACGTACAGGAGGTAGTGCTCGGCGTCGTCCAGGAGACCAGGACCCGACACCGGCCCGTGGCCCGGCACGATGACGCGGGGGGCGAGGTCGCGCAGGGAGGCGAGTGCGGCGAGGGAGCCGCTGACCGAGCCCATGGGGACGAAGGGCGTGGCGCCGTTCATCACGAGGTCGCCCGCGAAGAGCACTCGCTGTTCCGGCAGCCAGACGACGGTGTCGTTGCTGGTGTGGGCGGGGCCCAGGTGCAGGAGTTCGGCGCGGACGTCCCCGACGTGCAGCGTCAGCCGGTCGGTGAAGGTGAGGGCGGGCGGGACGAGTTCGATGTCGCCCCAGCAGACGTCGGGCCAGAGCCCGGTGAGGTGCAGCCCGGCGGAGAGCATCTCCGTACGGGCCCGCTCGTGGCCGATGACGAGGGCCTCGGGGAAGACGAAGTTGCCGAAGGCGTGGTCCCCGTGGAAGTGGGTGTTCACCAGCGTCCGCGGGGCGGCCGGGGCGACCGTCAGGACGGCGGCCCGCAGCGCGCGGGCGCGGGCCTCCGTCGCGGCGGTGTCCACGAGCGCGGACTGCCCGTCGCCCGCGACGATCAGCCCGGCGTTGTTCAGGCACCAGCCGCCGTCGGGCTGGACGTAGCCGAACACCCCGTCGGCGACCTCCTCCAGCCGCCCTTCCGTCCCCTGTCCGACACCACTCATACGGGCCTCCTCCAGCACGTCGTCGATCCGGCCCATCGTCGGACGGGCGGATGGAGCCGTGCTGGAGCCCGCCTTCCGCAGGGCCGCGGCGGGTGGTGCCGGGTATCCGCAGGAAACTTGTAAAAAGCTTGCCTGCCATGGGCGTTGAGGGTAACGCGCATGGTCTATGGGAATTCACGCCCGGACCGGTGCCGGTCCCACTGGCCGCCCGGTCGCGGCCGGTGCGATGCTCCAGCACAACCCCACCGCTCCGGACCGGAGTCGCGATCGTGCACATTTTGGAGGCGGGCGACCCCCGCGCGGCCGCCCGGCTGCTGCGGGAGGCGCTCGAACTCTGGCGCGGCCCCGCCCTCGCCGACACCCCGCACGGCCCGACCCTCCAGCTGGAGGCCATCGGCATGGAGGAGGACCGCATGCAGGTCCTGGAGCAGCGCATCAGGGCCGACCTGGCCCTCGGCCGCTACTCCGGTCTCATCGCCGAACTGCGCGTCCTCACCGCCCGCCACGCCCTCAACGAGAACCTCAGCGCCCACCTGATGACCGCGCTCTACCACTCGGGCAGCCCCTGGCGCGCCCTGGAGGAGTTCCGCAGGCTCCGCGACACCCTCGCCCGCGAGCTGGGCGTCGAACCGACGCCCCGGCTCCAGCGGCTGCATCAGGCGGTACTCAGCGGCGACATGGCGCTCGCGGAGCGGCCGGAGGGCGCCGTGGCCCGCCCGCTGTCCGCGGGCTGAGCCACCGCCACACTCAGCAGATACGGCTCCGGGAGGGCGGACCGCACCAGGCGGGTGGCGAACGACCACCGCCGGTACGGGTCCGGCTCTCCCTCGCCGTCGTGCAGGAGCACGGGCCCGCGCGCCCCCGGCGCGAAACCGAAGCTGCTGGGGGCGCGCCGCAGCCCCACCCCCAGGGCCTTGGTGTACGCCTCCTTCAGTGTCCACAGCCGCAGCAGCTCCGCCCCTCGCTCGTCGTCCCTGAGCCCCGCCAGCCGCCCCGCCTCCGCGGCGGTGCAGACGTGCGCGGGGGACAGCGACGTGCCCCGGCCGGCCCGCTCGGTGTCCACCCCGACCGGCCCGTGCCCGCTCACGGCCGCGGCCAGCACCGGCCCGCTGTGGCTGAGGCTGACCCGCAGCCCCGGCAGCCCGCGGACGTACGGGCGGCCGAGCGTCGTACGCGCCGGGCGCACCCCGCGCCAGCCCGTGCCCGTCACCGCGCCCACCAGGCTGCGCAGCAGGAACCGCGAGGCGAGGAACCGGGCCCGCACCCCCTCGCCGCGCAGCCCCGCCCAGCGGCAGGGCTCGTCCGCCGCCAGCCGCTCGGCGTCGGCACCGGACGGCGGCGCCCAGTCGGGGACCACGCCGTACGCGAGCACCGTGCCCTCGCGCGCCCAGTCGTCCCTCACCTCGTCCCAGGGCCCGGACGGGGTGAGGTGCCGCACGGGCAGCAGTACGGCCGGCGAAGGAACGGACACGACAACCCCCTCGGTCAGGAGCCGCCACTGTGCCGCACCGGGCTCGAACGCCGGTCGAGCCGCGTCCGGTCCACGCCCCCTCCAGTGCAGCTCAAGGCACCTTCGCGAGGCTCGCGGCAGATCGGCCGCACTCTCGGAGCACTCTCGACACGGAGGTCACATGTCCACCACTCCCGCCCCCGTCGCCCTGGTCACAGGAGCGACCAGCGGCATCGGCCTGGAGATCACCAGGCGGCTGGCCGGGCTCGGCGCCCGCACCTTCATCTGCGCCCGCGACGAGGCCCGGCTGGAGGCCGTGCTCAAGGAGCTCCGGGCGGAGGGCCTGGACGTCGACGGCACCGTCTGCGACGTGGCCGACGCCGAGCAGATCCGCTCCTGCGTACGCTCCGCCGTCGAGCGCTACGGCCCCATCGGCATCCTGGTCAACAACGCCGGCCGCAGCGGCGGCGGTGCCACCGCCGAGATCCCCGACGAGCTGTGGCTCGACGTCATCAACACCAACCTCACCAGCGTCTTCCTGATGACCAAGGAGGTGCTGACCGCCGGCCGGATGCAGGAGCAGGGCCGCGGCCGGATCATCAACATCGCCTCCACCGGCGGCAAGCAGGGCGTGGTGCACGCCGTCCCCTACTCCGCCTCCAAGCACGGCGTCGTCGGCCTGACCAAGGCCCTCGGCCTGGAACTCGCCCGCACGGGCATCACGGTCAACGCCGTCTGCCCCGGCTTCGTCGAGACCCCCATGGCGGAGAAGGTCCGCGAGCACTACGCGGGCATCTGGGGCGTGAGCGAGGAGGAGACCTTCGACCGCATCACGAACCGCGTCCCGATGGGCCGCTACGTGGAGACGCGGGAGGTGGCGGCGATGGTGGAATACCTCGTGAGCGATGACGCTGCCGCTGTGACGGCTCAGGCGCTCAATGTCTGTGGCGGGTTGGGCAATTACTGACCTGCGGCTACGAGGGAAGGGTGCCCGGGCCAATCCGAGCACCCTTTGCCCTGCGGGCGGCGCTTGTTCCCCGGCTCCGCGCCTTCCCGGCTGCGTCTGGATGTGCGGCTCCGCGTGGGGGCTCCGCCCTGGCCCCTTGACTGCGGGCGGGTGGGCGCCTGCGGCGGGCTTGTTCCCCTACCCCGCCCCTTCCCGGCTGCATGTAATTTGCGGCTCCGCCGCGTGGGGGGCGCTGCCCCAGACCCCGAGCTGCACGCCCGTTGCCTCCCCCAGCTACCTCCCCCAGACTCCGTCCGGGGGTGCCCCCAGAGGTGCCCCCAGCGGGCTGAAAGACAAAAGCATGGCGCGCCCGGCGAAAAGAAAAGACTGGCGCGCCCGGGCTGACTGAGCGCCCCGGACGGGCTGAAAGAAATGGCGCACCCCACGACCCGATGTTGCCCTCCGGGGGGAGGGGGTGGGGTCGGAGGGTGGGGTTCTGGAACGCGGTGCGTCGTCACGGTACGCAATTTGCGTAAGGGTGCCCGCACCGCGTTCCAGGTTCCCAGCCCGGAGGCCCCACCCCCCGGCACCCACCACCACCCAAGCCCGGCCGGCGATTGAGGCCGCTCGCCGCAGGCGCAACGCACCCGCACCCAGAACCGCCCCCGCACCCAGCGGAAAGCGCACCCACCACCACCCAAGCCCGGCCGGCGTTTGAGGCCGCTCGCCGCAGGCGCAACGGACCCGCACCCAGAACCGCCCCCGCACCCAGCGGAAAGCGCACCCACCACAACCCAGCCCGGCCGGCGTTTGAGGCCACGCCCGAAGGGCGCTGGGGCCCGGGGGGGGGCTCCCCGGTTTCGGGAAGGGGCGGGGTAGGGGAAAAATCAACCGCCCAGAGCCCGGAGCACAGCCACCTGCCGCGCATCCCGCTCCGTCACCAGCCGCTCATAAGACCCGCCCCCGAACGCCGACTCCGCCTGCGAAACCAGCAACTCGACAGCGGAAGCGTCCAGTTCAGGCGACCCCAGGTGGTGCCGCCACTCCGCCGCCATCCGCGGCCCGGCAGTCGACAGCATCCGCCGCAGCCCGCCCCGCCCGCCGCCGAGGTGGAAGGCGCGGAAGGGGCCGACGGCGGCCCAGCGCGGGCCGAGGGACGCGGTGACCACCGCGTCCACCTCGTCGACCGTGAGGACGCCTTCGAGCACGAGGTGCACGGCCTCCCGGAACAGCGCCGACTGGAGGCGGTTGGCGACCGTCCCGGTCACCGGGCCGCGTACGGCGACGGGTGTCTTGCCCAGGGAGCTGTAGAAGCCGGCGGCGCGGGTGACCGCGTCGGGGTCGGTCCGGGTGCCGGGGATGATCTCCACGAGCGGGATCAGGTGCGCGGGGTTGAAGGGGTGCCCGATCATCAGCCGCCCCGGGTCGGCCATCAACGCGCCGATGTCGTCGGTGCGCAGCGACGACGTCGAGGACAGCAGCAGCGCGTGGCCGGGCGCGGTGTGCTCGACGTCGGCGAAGAACCGCTGCTTCGTCTCCAGGTCCTCGCGCAGGTTCTCCTGCACCACGTCCGCCCCGGCCACCGCCTTCGCCACGTCGGGCTCGACGGTGACGCGTGCCAGCAGCTCCGCGGGGTCGGCGGGCCCGCCGGGCAGGGTGGGGGCGAAGAGCCCGACCCCCGCGCGTACGGCCGCTTCCGAGTCCGGGCGGTGGGAGTTGACGCGTACGTCGAGACCGTGCGCGAGGAACAGTGTCGTCCAGGCGAGGCCGATCGTCCCGGCGCCGACGACCGCGGCGGTGCGTACGGGCCCGGCGGCCGTCCCGCTCATCGGGTGGACGCGGCGAAGTGCGGTGCCACGTGCTCGGCGAAGAGTTCCAGCGAGCGCCTCGACTGCTCCACCGGCAGCAGGCCGGAGTGGATGGTGAGGCTCACGGTGATGTCCGCGCCGTACCAGGACTCGATCTCCTTGAGCTGCGTCAGCACCTCGTCGGGGGAGCCGGCCAGCAGCTTGTTGTCGGCGAGCTTCGCCTCGAAGTCGTAGTTCCGCGTGGCGTCGAGGATCTTCTCGTAGCCGGGGTACGCGCTGCTGGACACCTGGCCCCACGCCTGGACGGCCTCGCCGAGGCGCTCGTTGTAGCGCTCCTCGTCGAAGCGGGCGATGCGGCGCGCCTCGTCGCCGTCCTCGGCGAGGTAGCAGGGGTAGCTCAACTGGACGTGGCCCTCGCCCTCGTGGCCGACCCCGGCGCGTGCCGCGCGGTAGGCGGCGATGAGCTCCTGGGTGCGCTCCCGGTTGGAGGTCGCGGGCACCAGCAGCAGGTGGTAGCCGTTGCGCCCGGCCTCCTCGCAGGAGTCCTGGCTCATCGCGGTGGCGATGTAGACGGGCGGGTGCGGCTTCTGCACCGTACGCGGCTGGAGCGTCACGGGGCCGAACGTGTGGAAGCGGCCCTCCCAGACGACGTCCTCCTCGGACCACAGCCTGCGGCACGCCTCGACGCCCTCGGCGAAGATCGCCCGGCTGTCGTCGATGGAGACGCCGAAGGCGGCGAACTCGTCGGGCAGGAAGGCCCGGCCGAAGCCCACGTCGAGCCTGCCGTGCGAGAGGTTGTCCAGCATGGCCAGCTTGCCCGCGAGCTTGACCGGGTGGGTGAAGGCCGGGATGACGGCGCCGGTGATGATGCGGACGTTACGGGTCCGGGCGGCGGCCGCGGCCAGGAAGGTCACGGGGTCGGGGCTGTAGCCGCCGTAGCTGAAGAAGTAGTGCTCCACCGTCTTCACGTGCCGGTAGCCCAGCTCGTCGGCGCGCTCGATCAGGCCGAGCGCCTCGTCGTAGTAGGTCTGGGCGTCCTTGTCCTCGGGTCCCACGGTGGGGAAGAACGTCACACCGAATTCCACTTCGCACCTCGCTGCATGCCGGTTTCACCTGAGCACAGCGACAGTCACAAAGTCGGCTCGCGGGCCGCTCAACCCAAGATCGAGTCCCAGTGGATCTCCCTTGCCCCCAAGGTCACTTGCTGCGAATGCTGTTGCGGAACAGCGGAGACATGATGGATAGTTGGTGGGAGCCAACCAACTTGTGAGGGGGAGGCAGTGCGGGAAGAACACCGTGCGCGGGCGTCGGACGACGCCCCCGCGGCGAGCACCGAGCAGGAGACGGGACGGGTGGCGGGCGCCCTCGCGGTCGTGGGGAACTGGATGTTCTCCACCGCGATCCGGCGCCGCATCATGGCCGACTCCGGCCTCGGACTCCCGCTCGGGGACTACACCCTGCTCGCCCAGATCTCCCACGGGGGGCCCGTGCGGCTCTCGGTGCTGGCCGAGGCCATGGAGGTCGACAAGTCCACCCTCACGCCGCCCGCCAAGCGGCTGGAGGAGCAGGGCCTGATCGAGCGGTCGCCCGATCCCACGGACGGCCGCGCCCAGTTGGTGAAGGTCACCCGGGCCGGGCGGCTGGCCATCACCAAGCTCTGGAAGGCCCGCGCCCGAGCGGTCGCCGAGCTGATGACCGACTGGGACGCGCCCGACGTCGCGTATCTGGCGGACAGCCTCGAAGCGCTCGCCGACGAGATCAAGAAACGGGGGTACTGAGCCCGGTGAAAAGCCCGTTAAGCGAAACGGGAGAGGGCGCGCGGGACGGATTATCCCCCGCCCCTCCCACGGCCGCCGGACGGCGGCCGGCCGCACCCTGGGTGATCGTCACCCTGGCGTGCCTGGGCCAGTTCATGGTCCTGCTGGACGTCTCGATCGTGAACGTCGCCCTCCCCGCCATCCAGGAGGGCCTCGGCTTCACCCCCGCCGACCTGCAATGGGTCGTCAACGCCTACACCCTCACCTTCGCCGGCTTCCTGCTGCTCGGCGGGCGCGCCGGTGATCTCTTCGGCCGCAAGCGCGTCTACATCGCGGGCATCGCCCTCTTCACCCTCGCCAGCCTGGCAGGCGGACTCGCCACCGGCCCGGGCATGCTGGTCGCGGCGCGGGCGGTGCAGGGCGTCGGTGCGGCCGCGCTGTCACCGGCCACGCTGGCCCTGCTCACCACGACCTTCCCCGAAGGGCCGCGCCGCACCGCCGCGCTCGGCCTGTGGAGCGCGGTCGCGGGCGGCGCTGGGGCCGTCGGCTCGATCAGCGGCGGCCTCCTCACCGGCTATCTGTCCTGGCGCTGGGTGCTGCTGGTCAACATCCCCGTCGGCGCCGGCCTGATCATCGCCTCCGCCCGCGCGCTCCAGGAGCGCCGCGGCGACGGGCCGCGCCGCCTGGACCTGGCGGGCGCGTTCACCGTGACGCTGTCCCTGATGGCCCTGGTCTACGGCATCGTGAGCACGGCGAACTACGGCTGGGGGGACGCGCGCGTCCTCGTACCGCTGATCGCGGGCATCGCCCTGCTCGGGCTGTTCGTGGCCATCGAGACGCGCTTCGCCGCGGTGCCGCTGATCCGGCTGGGCGTGCTGCGCTCCCGGTCGGTGACCGGCGGCAACCTCGTCGGCCTGCTGATGAACGCCGCCTTCCTCTCGATGTGGTTCTTCGTCTCGCTCTATCTCCAGGACGTGCTCCACTTCAGCCCCGTGCGGGCCGGGCTCGCCTTCGTCCCGCACACGCTCATGGTCGTGGCCGGCGCCCGGCTGAGTTCCCGCCTGGTGCACCGGCTCGGCCACCGACCGCTGATCCTCGCCGGAGCGCTCAGCGCCTTCGCCGGCTTCCTGTGGCAGGCGCAGATGACACCGCACAGCGACTTCTGGCTGATGGTGGTCCTGCCGGGCGTCCTGATGTCCCTGGGCGTCGGGCTGGTCTTCACCCCCGTCGCCGCCGCGGCCACCTCGGGCATCGCCCCGGCCGACGCCGGAGTGGTCTCCGGGCTGCTCAACACCTCGCGGCAGATGGGCGGCGCGCTCGGCCTCGCCGTGCTGACCACCCTCTCCACCGCGCGCATCCACACGGAGACCACAGGAGCGGGCCCCACGGCCGACGCCCTGGTCTCCGGCTACAGCCTGGCCTTCGTGGTGGCGGCGGCCTTCGTCGCGATCGGCGCGATATCCGCGCTGGTGCTGCCACGGCACCGGAATTGAACGAATCCCAAGGAGCGTCACATGGTCAACGGAAGTGAGCGACCCACCGCCCCGGCACCGCTGAAGTTCCGCGAGCCGAACCCCCTCGCCGAGGGCAACTACCCCGGCTTCGCCCCCCGTTCGGTCACCGAGAACGGCCTGCGCATCGACTACGACGTCGCGGTCCCCGTGCGCGACGGCGCAGAGCTCTACGCGAACGTCTACCGCCCCGAGAACGCCACCGGCGACCTCCCCGTGATCATCGCGTGGGGCCCGTACGGCAAGCACGGCGGGCGCAGCACCGCGCCGAGCCGCAGCGCCGCCAGCGGGGTGCGGCACGAGCAGCTGTCGCAGTACACCGCGATCGAGGCGCCGGACCCGCAGTTCTGGTGCCCGAACGGCTTCGCCGTCATGTACGTCGACCCGCGCGGCACCTGGGGGACCAAGGGCGACTACACCCTCGCCTCCGACCAGGAGGCCCGGGACTTCCACGACGCGATCGAGTGGGCGGGCACCCGCGACTGGTCCAACGGCAAGGTGGGCCTGTCCGGCGTCTCCTACCTCAGCATCGCCCAGTGGCGGGTCGCGGCCACCCGGCCCCCGCACCTCGCCGCGATCAACCCCTGGGAAGGGCTGACCGACTTCTACCGCGACGTCGCCTATCACGGCGGCATCCCGGAGACCGGCTTCATGGAGACCTTCGCCCGGCGCAGCCTCGGCTACTCCTCGACGCGCGTGGAGGACCTGGAGACCCTGCACAAGGAGCACCCCTTCTTCGACGCCTACTGGCAGGCCAAGGTCGCCGACCTGGCGGCGGTCGAGGTCCCGGCGTACGTGGTGGCCAGCTGGTCCAACCAGGGCCTGCACGGGCGCGGCACGCTGGAGGGCTTCAAGGCGATCTCCTCGCCGCGGAAGTGGCTGGAGGCGCACGGCCGCAAGACCTGGCAGTACTACTACGAGCCGGAGAGCCTGGAGAACCAGCGGCTGTTCTTCGAGTGGGCGCTCAAGGGCGTCGACAACGGCTGGACGGACCGCCCCAAGGTCCTCACCGAGGTCCGCGAGCGCCACTCCGTGGGCGAGTTCGCAGCCGAGACGGAGTGGCCCATCGCCCGTACCGTCCACACCCCCCTCTACCTCGACACCGCGGCGGCCGCCCTCACCGAGAAGCCCTCGGAGACCCCGAGAGCCCTGCGCTACCCCGCGACGGGCGAGGGCAACGGCGTCCGCTTCCGCCACGAGTTCACCGAGCGGACCCGGCTGACCGGCCACGCCAAGCTGCGGCTGTGGATCGAGGCGGACGGCTCCGACGACGCCGACCTCTTCGTCGTCCTGCGCAAGCTCGACCGCTCGGGCGAGCCCGTGCCGTTCCCCTTCTTCGCGCTCTACGACGACGGGCCGGCCGCCCTCGGCTGGCAGCGGGCCAGCCACCGCGCCCTCGACGAGGAGCGGTCGACCCCCTGGCAGCCCTGGCACCCCCACGACCGCGAGGAGCCGCTGGAGCCCGGCGTGCCCGTGCCCGTGGAGATCGAGATCTGGCCGTCCTCCACCCTCTTCGAGGCCGGCGAGCAGCTCGAACTGATCGTCCAGGGCAGCGACTACATGACCGGCGTCCTGCCCGGCCACCGCACCACGCGGAACAAGGGCGACCACATCGTCCACAGCGGCGGCGACTTCGACTCGCACCTGCTGATCCCGGTGATCCCGGCCGCCTGACCCACCCGTACGGCCATCCCCCGACAAGCCCAGCACCCAACAGGAGTTGCACACTCATGCGCGCGGTACTTCTGCACCAGTTCGGCCCCCCGGAGAACCTCCAGATCGGTGACGTGGACCCGGTGGCCCCCCGGCCGGGAGAGGTCACCGTGGACGCCGAGGCCATCGGGGTCCAGTTCCTGGAGACACAGGTCCGCTCGGGGAAGATGGGCGGCGTCCTCGGCGGCGCGCCCTTCCCCGTCGTCCTCGGCAAGGAACTCGCGGGCACCGTCGGTGCGGTGGGCTCCGCCGAGCACGCCCACCTGATCGGCAAGCGCGTCCTCGCGAGCACGGTCAGCACCGGCGGCTACGCCGAGCAGGCCGTCGTCCCCGCGGACTCCGTCATCGAGATCCCCGCCGGGCTGGACACCGAGGAGGCCCTCGCCCTCTACCGCTACGGCTGCACGGCCGCCGCGCTGATCCGCGCGGCCCGCCTCGGAGAGGGCGACCGCGTCCTCGTCCAGGCGGCCGCCGGCGCGGTCGGCACGCTGCTGGTCCAGCTGCTCAAGGCCGCGGGCGTCGGGACCGTGATCGGCACGGCGCGCGGCGAGCGCAAGCTGGCCCTGGCCCGGGAGCTGGGCGCCGACCTCGCCGTCGACTACTCCGCGGCGGGCTGGGAGGACCAGGTCCGCGCCGGACTCGGCGGCGGCACCGTGGACGTGGTCTTCGACCACATCGGCGGTCCTGTCTCGAAGGCGGCCTTCGGGCTGCTCACGGGCGGCTCGGGCCGCTTCGTCACCTTCGGCTTCTCCAGCGGCTCGCCCGTGGAGATCGGCCCGATGGACCTCCTCGGCCGCGGCCTGACCCTCACCGGCTTCACCGCTGGGCAGGTCTGGAGCCGCCCCGACCACGCCCGCGAGCTGGTCACCGAGGTGCTCGGCCTGGCGGTCGCCGGACGCGTCAAGGCCGTCATCGGCCAGCGCTTCCCGCTGGCGGAGGCGGCGGCCGCACACGCCGCCGTCGAGGCGCGGACCACCGTCGGGAAGACGTTGCTCATCCCCTGAGCTCAGCCCCTGATTTCGTCCCCTGAGCTCACCCCCGGAGCTCAGGGGACGGGAGCGACGCCTCCCTTTTGTCACGACGACCTTCGTATATCCAATCGACTAGGAGAGAACCGGACATGGCAACAGACGCGAAGATCCTGGTGGCCGGCGCGACCGGACTGCTCGGCGGCCAGATCGCCGCGAGCCTGCTGGACCGCAGCGCGGGCGTGAAGGCCCTGGTGCGCCCCGGCATCAGCGCCGAGAAGAAGGCCGCCCTGAGCGCGCTGGAGGCCCGTGGCCTCACTCTCGTCGAGGGTGACATCACCGACGGCGTGGACAAGCTGGCCGGCGCGCTGGCGGGCGTGGAGACCGTGGTCTCCGCCGTCCAGGGCGGCCCCGAGGTGATCGTCGACGGCCAGGAGAACCTCCTGCGCGCCGCCGAGAAGGCCGGGGTCTCCCGCATCGTGCCCTCGGACTTCGCCATCGACATCTTCAAGCTCGACTACACCGACAACTTCATGATCGACATGCGCAAGAAGGCCGCCGAGCGCCTCGCGGGCTCCCCGGTCTCCGTGCTCTCCGTGCTCAACGGCGCCTTCATGGAGGTCATGATCACCTTCATGCAGATCGTGGACTTCGAGAAGAACACGTTCTCCCACTGGGGCGACCCCGACCAGCCGATGGACCTGACCTCCGTCAAGGACACGGCCGCCTTCACCGCCGCCGCCGTGCTCGACCCGGCCCTGGCCGGCGGGGCCGTACGGTTCGCCGGTGAGGTCGTCTCGATGCGCCAGTTCCACGCCGCCGTCGAGCGCGCCACGGGCCGGACGCTGGAGTTCGTCACGCTCGGCACGGGCGCCGAGCTGCGGGCCGAGATCGAGCGCCAGGCGAAGGAGACGCAGAACCCCTTCGACTACGTCGCGCTGCAGTACCAGTGGGGCATGGTGACCGGCAAGGCCAAGTTCGACGCCCTGGACAACGACCGCTACCCCGAGATCATCCCCACCTCGGTCGAGGAGTTCGTCCGGCGGAACGCGCCGGGCGCCTGACCGCGGGTGTTCCTTGAGTGAGTGATGTCGCGGCGGGTCCGGCAGTGCGCCGGGCCCGCCGTTCCCATGCCCGCGCGCACGCAACGCGGCCTGCTCCACCGCGACTTGAATCAGCCTCCAGGGGATGTGTGGAGACTCCATCTCGCCGGGAACCAGCAGCGGTTCCCGCCAAGTATTTCTCCCCGAAAGGCAGTTACTCATGAGAACCTCCCGCACCCGGCGTCTCGCCGTCCGCACCGGCCTCCTCGCCGCCTCCGCCGTCACCGCTGTCGCCGGCCTCGGCGCCACCGCCGCGGTCGCCGCCGACACCGGCACCACCGCGGCCGCCCGGCACCTGGCGGCCCCCGACACCGCGAGCCACAACTCCCTGCTGGGCGTGTGGAAGGTGAAGGGCATCGCCAACGGCAACCCCGTCGAGCCGACCTACACCTTCAAGGCCGACGGCACCTTCGTGATGATCCCGGAGGACAACGCCTATGTCGGCAGCGGCACCTGGAAGCAGCAGCGCGACGGCTCCTTCACCTTCCACCTGGAGCACTACATCTACGTCGACGGCAAGCCGGTCTCCCAGATCAAAGCCGAGCAGGCGGGCAAGGTCACCGGCGACACCTTCACCTCGTCCGGCGTCTCCGGCCGCTACGACCTCTCCGGCAACCTCCTGGAGACCTTCTCGGTGACCATCTCGGGCACGCGCGTCACCAAGTGACGCCGAGGGCAGCCGCCCCCGCCGGCGACCGGGTCACCCCGAGCCGGCGGGCGCCGCTCCCGTACCGCACGGCTTCGAGACCACCCGCCCCATCCGCACCACACCGAGGAGGCACAGGACGTGCAAGCGGTCGACGAGAGGCTGCACTCCCGCGTCACACAGTTCTACGCGCGCCAGATGCAGGCACTGGACGCCGGACGCTTCGAGGAGTACGCCGGGACGTTCACCGAGGACGGCGTCTTCCAGCACACGCCGGGCACCGAGCCCGCGCGCACCCGCGAGGGCATCCTCGCCGAGCTGCGCGAGTTCAACAAGAAGTACGTGGCCGACCCGGTGCAGCGCCGCCACTACTTCGGCCAGCTGCTGCTGGAGCCGCAGGACGACGGCACGCTCCGCTCCACCGTCTACGCCCTGATCGTCCGGACGCGGTCCGGCGAGCGGCCGGAGGTCTGGCCCAGCTGCGTCGTCCACGACGTGATCACGGCCGACGACGAGACCGTCCTCCTCAAGTCCCGCCACGTGTCCTACGACTGATGGCCACTGATGGCCCACACCTAGGAGTTCTCCACCATGCACAGCACCGCAGGAACCACCCCGTGACCCGGCGCGTGGTGATCACCGGCATCGGGGTCCGCGCACCGGGCGGGTCCGGGACGAAGGAGTTCTGGAGCCTCCTCAGCGAGGGCCGTACGGCCACCCGGGAGATCAGCTTCTTCGACGCCTCGCCGTTCCGCTCCCGCGTCGCGGGCGAGGTCGACTTCGACCCGCGCGCCGAGGGCCTCACCCCGCGGCAGATCCGCCGCATGGACCGGGCCACGCAGTTCGCCGTGGCCTGCACCCGGGAGGCGCTGGCCGACAGCGGCCTGGAGACAGGTGCCCTCGACCCGCACCGGATCGGCGTCACCCTGGGCAGCGCCGTCGCCTCCGCCACCAGCCTCGAGAACGAGTATCTGGTGATGTCCGACTCCGGCCGGGACTGGCTCGTCGACCCCGCTCACCTCTCGCCGTACATGTTCGACTACCTCTCGCCCGGCGTCATGCCCGCCGAGGTGGCCTGGGAGGCCGGCGCCGAGGGCCCGGTCGCGATGGTCTCCGACGGCTGCACCTCCGGCCTCGACGCGGTCGGCCACGCCGTCGCGCTGATCCGCGAGGGCTCCGCCGACGTGGTCCTCGCCGGCGCCACCGACACCCCGATCTCGCCGATCGTCGTGGCCTGCTTCGACGCGATCAAGGCGACGACCTCGCGCAACGACGACCCCGCGCACGCTTCCCGCCCCTTCGACGGCAGCCGCAACGGCTTCGTGCTCGCCGAGGGCTCCGCCATGTTCGTCCTGGAGGAGTACGAAGCCGCCAAGGCCCGGGGCGCCCACATCTACGCCGAGGTGGGCGGCTACGCGACGCGCTGCAACGCGTACCACATGACCGGCCTGAAGAAGGACGGCCGCGAGATGGCCGAGGCCATCCGCGCCGCCCTCGGCGAGGCCCGCCTGGACGGCAGCGCCGTCGACTACGTCAACGCGCACGGTTCCGGCACCAAGCAGAACGACCGGCACGAGACGGCCGCCTTCAAGCGCAGCCTCGGGCAGCACGCCTACGACGTGCCGGTCAGCTCCATCAAGTCCATGGTGGGCCACTCGCTCGGTGCCATCGGCTCCGTCGAGATCGCGGCGTCGCTGCTGGCCATCGAGCACGGCGTGATCCCGCCCACCGCGAACCTGCACACTCCCGACCCCGAATGCGACCTGGACTACGTGCCGTTGACCGCGCGCGAGCAGCGCGTGGACACCGTGCTGACGGTGGGCAGCGGCTTCGGCGGATTCCAGAGCGCGATGGTCCTGCACCGCCCGGAGGTAGCGGCATGAGTGCCCGCGTCCGTACCGTCGTCACCGGCATCGGTGTCGCCGCTCCCAACGGCCTGGGCCGCGAGGAGTTCTGGAAGGCCCTGCTCGCGGGCGAGAACGGCATCGGCGCGATCACCCGCTTCGACGCCGCCCGCTACCCCTCCCGCCTCGCCGGGCAGATCCGGGACTTCGAGCCCAAGGAACACCTGCCGTCCCGGCTGCTGCCGCAGACCGACGTCTCCACCCGCTACGCCCTGGCCGCAGCCGACTGGGCCCTCGCCGACGCGGGCCTCGGCCCCGGCTCGCCGCTCGCCGACTACGACGTGGGCGTCGTGACCTCCACCGCGCAGGGCGGCTTCGACTTCACCCACCGCGAGTTCCACAAGCTCTGGAGCAAGGGCCCGGAATTCGTCAGCGTCTACGAGTCGTTCGCGTGGTTCTACGCCGTGAACACCGGCCAGATCTCCATCCGCAACGGCCTGCGCGGCCCCAGCGCCGCCCTCGTCACCGAGCAGGCGGGCGGCCTCGACGCGATCGGCCACGCCCGGCGGACCGTACGGGCCGGCACCCGGGCCGTGCTCACCGGAGGCGTCGACTCCGCGCTCGACCCCTGGGGCTTCGCCTCCCAGCTCGCGGGCGGCCTGGTCAGCACCTCGGCCGACCCGGAGCGGGCCTATCTCCCCTTCGACGCCCGGGCGGGCGGCCATGTGCCCGGCGAGGGCGGCGCGATCCTCGTCACCGAGGACGCCGCCTCCGCCCGGGAGCGCGGCGCCGCGCGCGTCTACGGCGAGATCGCCGGCTACGCGGCCACCTTCGACCCGGCTCCCGGCAGCGACCGCCCCTCCGGCCTGCGCCGCGCCGCCGAACTCGCCCTGTCCGACGCGGGCCTGGAAGCCGCCGACATCGACGTCGTCCTCGCCGACGGCGCCGGACGGCCGGACGCCGACCGGGTGGAGGCGGAGGCGCTCCGCGCGGTCTTCGGCCCGCGCGGCGTCCCCGTCACCGCGCCCAAGTCCCTCACGGGCCGGCTCGCCGCGGGCGGCGGTGCCGCCGACGTGGCCACCGCCCTGCTCGCCCTGCGCGACCAGGTCGTCCCGCACACCGCGCACACCGGCTCCGTACCCGAGGAGTACGGCCTCGACCTCGTCGTCGGCCGCCCTCGGGAGGCGGAACTGCGGTCCGCGCTCGTCCTCGCGCGCGGCCGGCACGGATTCAACTCGGCTGTCGTGGTGACCGCGGCAGACAATCACAACCAGGGGGAACTCCCATGGCACAGCTGACCCTTGACGATCTCCGGCGCGTCCTCATCGCCTGCGCGGGCGAGAACGACGACGTCGACCTGAGCGGCGACATCCTCGACGTGCCCTTCGAGGAGCTCGGCTACGACTCGCTCGCCCTGATGGAGAGCGCCGCCGCCATCGAGCGCGAGGCGGGCATCTCCGTCTCCGACGACGCCGTCTCCGACGCCGGGACGCCGCGCGCCCTGCTCGACCTGATCAACGGTGCGGTGCGGACGGCCTGAGACGCGCCCGGGCGCCGGACGGCTGTCCGGCGCCCGGAGCGGCAGGGCTTCAGGTGAACGTCGTGACGTTGGTGTGGTCCACCGCCGTCCGCAGGGACTTCGCGAGGCGGACGGCGTCGTCCACGCCCCACACGTGGGCGAAGAACAGCCGGGGTTCGTCCCGCAGGCCGTGGTTGTGCAGCTCGACGATCTCGATCCCGCCGCGGCTCAGGGTCCGCAGCACCTTCTGGACCTCTTCGGCCACCATCACGAAGTCACCGTTGACGGCGGCCCGGCCGCCGCCCAGGGACTGGAAGTTGAAGGCGGAGATCGCGCCGAGCCCCGGCGGCAGCACGCGCCCGCCATCGGTGATCGTCTCGCGCCGGGCGAAGACGCACTTGTAGACCCCGTCGTAGTGGGACCCCTTGGCGCGCATCGCGGCGTCGATGCCCTCGGTGTCCAGTCCGGTCGCCTTCGGCGGCTTGTGCTGCCGGGGCGGCGGGGTCCCGGTGCGGTCCATCGCCGCGCGGATGCCACGGGCCAGCTCCACGGGGTCGTCCCCGTGGCCGTGCACATGGGTCCACCACATGTCGGGGCTCTGCGCGAGCAGGTGCTTGTGGATCGCGGTCTGCTCCAGGCCGTGGCGTTGCAGGGCCCGGGTCACGTGCTGGAGCTCCGCCTCGGCCACGGCGAAGTCGCCCATCACCATCGTGCTGCCGTCGGCGTATCTGACGAAGGCCACGTGCGAGCCGAGTGCGAGGCCCGAGGAGATGGTGACGCCCCGGGAGACCACGTGCAGATCGTGGCGCGGGTAGTCGGTGTGATAGACCGTGCCGCGCGCCATGTTGCCGGTACGGCCCAGTACGTCCGCGATGTCCTGCCAGTCCGCCGCGGTCGTGGGCATGGGCCGCACGGGCGTGACGAGACCGGCCCGCGCCCCGTCCGCGGGTCCGGCGGCGACCGCGGACGCCGTGCCCGCCAGAGCCGGTACGGACGCGAGCGCGCCCGCGGCCAGCAGCGACCGCCTGGACACGGTCCGCCGGGCCTGGACACGCGACTGCGCGTCCGCACTGACCAGTTGTGGGTCTCCACTGACCATATGAGCACCTCCGTGATCAGATCGAACCACGAGTGCGCGGAGCCGTCGTGACCGCCGGTGCGGACGGGTGACGGGGCCGCCGACGGGGTCACTCGCGGACCGACAGCGCGTTCCGCACCTCCATCACCTGTTCGGGCTAATTGGGGTACTTCGGTACATGCGTCTGGGGGACCATGGGCATGAACGCCCTCACCGGCCCGTCCGCTTCACGGCCGGGCACCTGGCGCAAGCACCCGTCTGGAGTACCTGCGATGGAACCCGACGTTCGCACATGCCCTTTCGACTTCGCCCAGGCCCTCGAATTCGACCCCGTGCTCGAGCAACTGCTGACGGAGGAGCCCGTCGCCCGCATCCGCATGCCCTATGGGGAGGGCGAGGCGTGGCTCGTCACCCGCTATGAGGACGTGCGCACCGTCACCACCGACCGCCGCTTCAGCCGCAGCGCCGTCGTCGGCCGCGACTATCCCCGGATGACGCCCGAGCCGATCATCCAGGCCGAGGCGATCAATGTGATGGACCCGCCGGCCAGCAGCAGACTGCGCAGCCTGATCGCCAAGGGCTTCGCGCCCCGCCATGTGGACCGCATGCGGGTCCGCACCCAGCACGTCGTGGACGACCTGCTGGACCGGATGGAGCGGCACGGCCCGCCCGCCGACCTCGTCGAGCACGTGGCCTCCCCCCTGCCGATGACCACGATCTGCGAGGTCCTCGACATCCCCGAGGCCGACCGCACCCAACTCCGGCGCAACGCCTGGACGATGATGGGCGTCGGCGCGGGCGGCCGGGAAGCGGCCGTCAAGGCCAAGGCCGAGCTCCGCGCCTATTTCGACACCTGGACCGCCCAGCGGCGCGCGAACCCCGGTGACGACCTGATCAGCACGCTGGCCCTCGCCCGCGACGGCGACGAGATCCTGAACGACGAGGAACTCTCCGTCATGGCCATGGTCCTGCTCATCACCGGCCAGGACACCACGTCGTACGAGATCGGCAATATCTCCTACACCCTGCTCACCCGGCCCGAGGTGGCGGCCGTGCTGCGCGACAAGCCCGAGCGGCTGCCGCAGGTGATGGAGGAGCTGCTGCGGTTCATCCCCTTCCGCAAGGGCGTCGGCATCCCGCGCGTCGCCATGGAGGACGTGACGCTGAGCGGCGTCACGATCAAGGCCGGCGACATGGTGCACGTCTCGTATCTGACGGCCAACCGCGACGAGCGCAAGTTCGAGCGCTCCGGCGAGCTGGACCTGGACCGCAAGTCCCCGCCCCACATGACCTTCGGCTGGGGCTCCCACCACTGCCTCGGCGCCCCCCTGGCGGCCATGGAGCTCCAGGTGGCCCTGGGCACCCTCCTCCACCGCTTCCCGTCCCTGACCCTCGCGGTCCCCCAGGAAGAGGTGCCATGGAACACGACCTCGATCTGGCGCTATCCGACGTCACTGCCGGTGAGGTGGTGAGGCGGACCCTGACGGGCGCTCACCGGTCGGCGGTGAGCTTCCCGGCCGTACCCCAGCTGTCGGTGGGCACGTCGTGGATCCAGACCTGCACGGTCTCGGCCGGGATCCCGTACGTGTCCACGAAGGAGTCGGTGATCTGCTTGACCAGCTCGCGCTTGAGCTCGACGCTGCGCGGACCCTGGTGAACGGTGACGATGGGCATGGCTTGAACTCCCGTCTCCCCGGCGGCTTCCCGGCCTGTCCGGGCCGCTCACCGGCATGACCCCAGTCCACCGCCCGCCGCCCGCCCGTCCAAGAGGCACTTGCCGCTCGCAGTGATCACGAATCGAGATCACCGGGCTCGGCGAGATCACCGGGCTCGGGCCGCCTCCGACCGACACGACAGGGGCGGCCACGACAGAGGCGGCACCGGGGCGGCGCTCAGGGTTGCTCCGAGGCGGCTCAGGGCTTCTCCGGGGCGGACGGCCCCGACGGAGCGGGGTGTTCCAGGGTCCGCGGATCCGGCTTCGGCGCCTCCCAGGCGGGTCCGACGGAGAGGTAGGTGGTCCGCATGAGCAGATCCCCGGCCCGGAGCTTCTGCGTCCCCCACTTCAGGCCGTCGTCCCGCGCGGTGTTCACGGCCTCCAGCACGTGGAACGCCCCGGGGTCGACGATCAGCCGCCGGTGCCAGGTGCCGGCGTCGATGTCGACGGCCGTGCCGGTGCGCCCGGTGCTGTCCTTGACCCGCTCCGTCACCCGCGCCCCGGGGATGCCGGTGAGGACCTTGAACAGCGCGGCCCGCAGCGGGGCTTCGGCGGGTGACTGGGCGAGCAGTTCTTCGATGCCGTTGAAGAGCCCCTCCTCGGTCTCCTCACCGGTGGCCTGCCCGACGAGCCGGGCCCGCAGCTCCTCCGGGCCGGTCGGCAGTGTCTTGAGCTCGTCCCACCGGACCGCCTTGCCGCAGATCTCGTAGGCCGTCCCCGCGATGTCCACGGAGTAGAACTGGACCGGACCGTCACCGGACTGCCCGCGGGTGTCGCTCCGGCTCCGCCAGACGGTCTGGTACGACCCGTCCGGCTGCTTGTCGCTCGTCCGGTTCCACTGGAAGGTGCGCACTTTCCAGTACGGCGCCGTCCCCGTCCGCTCCTGCACCGCCGTCCGCTGCGCCGCCGGGGAGCTGCCGCGCTCGTCCCCGGAGTCCGACCACGGGTGGAGCGCGACACCCAGCACGACCGCCACGACCGCCGCCGCCGAGGCGAGCACGGGCAGGCGACGCCGCCACGTCCGCACCGGGACGACCGCGGCCACCGGCTCCCACGCGAGCTCGACGGCCGGCCGGTCCCCTTCCGCTTCCGCCTGCCCGGCCGCCGACCGCACCGCGGCCAGCGCCGCGGCGACGGCGTCCGCCGAGGGCGGCGCGACCTTGCCCGCGGCCTTCAGCCGCCGGGCACCGGGGAAGTCGAGGAGGTCCCTGTCGTTCATGTCCTGCTGCCCGGTCATGCGAGGTCTCCTGTCAGGGGAAGCGGGGCGGAGGGGCCGAGCGCCGCACGCAGCCGCGTGCGCGCCCGGTGCAGCCGGGACCTGGCGGTACCCGCAGGCACGCCGACGACGGCCGCGGCCTCGGTCGGGCTGAGCTGCTCCCACGCGATCAGGAGCAGCAGTTCCCGCTCCACGGCCGGCAGCTCGGCCAGGGTCCGGCGCATCAGCGGCGCGACCGCCGCCGCGTCCAGCCTCCGGTCGACGGCGTGCCACGGGTCGCTGCTCGTCTCGTCGGCGAGCGTGGCGGCGGGCCGGTCCTGCCCGCGCCAGTGCGCGGCCAGCACATTGCGGGCCACGCCGAAGAGCCACGCCCGGACCGGCCCGCGGGCGGCGTCGTAGGTGCCGCGGCCGGCGTAGGCCCGCAGCCACGCCTCGGCCAGCAGATCGTCCGCCGCACCGGGCGCGCGGCGCGCGAAGTAGCCGTGCAGCGCCCTGGAATGGCGCTCCACGAGCGGTTCGAAGGCCGACGCGTCGGTTCCCGAGCGCGCCAGCAGTTCCTCGTCCGTTGCCACGGACCTCCCCTTCCACGGGCCACGCCTCCCGCAGCCCCCTCCCTTCTTGCCTCCACCCCACGAAAGCGTTCGCGCCCCGGGTCTGGGCGCGAATGACCGAACGAGTGCGGCCCGGCGCTTACGCCCGCGCTACCGCCCCCGGGCTAGCCTCCCCCTGACCAGCAAAAACGCCCCTCCCGCGGGGGAGGGGCGTGCGGCACAAACGGAGCGCCCCCGGCAGGACTCGAACCTGCGGCCAAGCGCTTAGAAGGCGCCTGCTCTATCCACTGAGCTACGGGGGCCGGTGTACGGCGGTCGCGGACGGGTGAAGCCCCAGGCTCGGTGGTGCCGTGACCTTGCCGGGGACAAGGATAGGGCTCCGCTCGCCCCGTCCCGGTTGCTTCACCTCCGTGCCACGATGTGCAGGTTTGGTGAAGCGGTCCTGATAATCGCAGGCAGGTACGAATCTTGCACCGTTTTTCACGCCCCAGGCGGCGGGTGTTGTGTACTCGTTATGCCTGAGTCCCATTCGCCACGCCTCGCGCGCCGTGGGCTATACGCTTCAAAATCACACCAGAATTGGGCATTCTGCACGTGTGGCGACCTTGGACGTACGGCCCCGGATGCTCGACGCGCTCTCCGCACTGCGTGACCGTGTCGACGCCGCACGCTTCCCGCTCCCCCTTCCCGGCGCCGCCCGCGCCCGTCGAAACCGTGCCGAACTCCTGGCGCAACTCGATGACTATCTGGTGCCCCGCCTGTGCGCCCCCGAAGCGCCGCTGCTGGCGGTCGTCGGGGGTTCCACCGGGGCGGGGAAGTCCACCCTCGTCAACTCCCTGGTGGGCCGCCGGGTCACTGCGGCGGGGGTCCTACGGCCGACGACCCGCACGCCAGTGCTGGTCTGCCACCCGGACGACCACCACTGGTTCGCGGGCCGGCGGGTGCTGCCGGAGCTGCGCAGGATGTGGGTCCCGGCCCAGGAGATCACCGCGTACGACCCCTGCGACCTGCGCCAGATGCGGGAGCTGATGGGCGCCCACGAACTCCTCGACCCGCGCGAGCTGCTGGAGCCGCACGCCGGGCGCAAGCCCCGCGCCCAGGAGGGGCGCGATCCGGCCGACCGGGAGGAGGACGGCCGGGGCGACGACCCCGAAGAGCTCCCCGCGCTCCGCATCGAGACTGACCGGAGCCTTCCGCTCGGCCTCGCCCTGCTGGACGCCCCCGACATCGACTCGCTCGTCGCCCGCAACCGCGACCTCGCCGCCGAGCTGATCTGCGCCGCCGACATCTGGGTACTCGTCACCACCGCGACCAGGTACGCCGATGCGGTGCCGTGGCACCTGCTGCGCACGGCGAAGGAGTACGACGTCACCCTCGTCACCGTGCTGGACCGGGTGCCGCACCAGGTGGCCGCCGAGGTGTCCCGGCACTACGGCGCGCTGCTGGCGGCAGCCGGCCTCGGCGACGTGCCGCGGTTCACGATCCCCGAGCTCCCGGAGTCCGCGGGCGGCGGGAACGGGCTGCTGCCCGCCTCGGCCGTCGCGGGGCTGCGCGCCTGGCTCGATCAGCGGGCGCAGGACCCGGCGGCGCACACCGTCGCGTCCGCCCGCACGGTCGCGGGCCTGCTGGCCTCGCTCGGGTCCCGGCTGCCCGGCCTCGCCGGGGCCGCGGCGATGCAGCACGCCGCGGCCGTACGGCTGCTCCAGCGGGTGGAGGACGCGTACGGGCGGGCGGGTGAACGGGTGCGGCAGGAGGTCGCCGCGGGCGAGGTGCTCGCCGGTGACGCGCTCACCCACTGGCGCGGGCACCCGCAGGACAGCACCGCCGACGAGCTGCTCACCGCGCTCACCAGCTCCCTGGCGGCGGTGCTGAGCTGCGCCGTCGCGGCCGCCGACGAGGAGATCGCCGCGGCGTGCGCGGGCGACCCCGCGGCCGGCACGGTGCTCGCGCCGCGCGACCCGGACGGGGCGATCGGCCGGATCGGCGTGGCCGTACGCCGCTGGCGCCGCTGCCTGGAGGAGGTCGCGGAGGAGACGGTGCGCGCGGCCGAACGCGGCACGGGCCTCGACCCGGACCGGGCCGGCGCCCTGCTCGCCGTATCGCTGCTGGGCGGCCGCCGGGCCCGCACGGCGGGGGAGATCCTCGCCGGAACACTCGGTCCACAGGGCGTGCTGCGGCTGCGCGACCGAGGCGCGCAACTGCTGGCCGACTGCCTGGAGCGGGTGCTCGAAGGAGAGCGCGACCGCCGGACCGCGCCGCTCGAAGCGCTCGAGATCACCCCCGACCACCAGGTCGAACTCATCGCCGCGCTGTCCGTACTCCAGAGGGAGAGGTGACCGCCGTGTCCATGTCCGACAGTCGTTCCGACAGTCGTGAGGAACGCCACGAGAAGCCTGCCCCGGAGGCCGCGCGCGGCACATGGGACGACGGCCTGATCGCGCGCCGCGCGCGCCCAGGGCGCGCACCCCGTCCGTACGCCGCCCCGGAGAGCCCGAGCGCCGAGCGCGCGGTGGACCTCAAGGACGGCGCCCTGCCGGAGCGTGCGCGCATTCCCGAGCGCCCCATGTACGCGCCCGACCCCACTCCCACGCCCCCGATCGGCGCCGTCCTGAGGCCCCGGCTGGACGCGCTGCGCGAGCTCGTGGGGCTGTCGCGGGCGCGGCTGGACCGGCGGACGCTCGCGGAGGCGGGGCGGGTGCTGGAGGAGGCGGCGGCCCGGCAGCGGCACTCGCTGGACCTGACGGTCGTGGCGATCGCCGGGGCGACGGGCAGCGGCAAGTCGACACTCTTCAACGCCCTCGCCCGGACGCAGCTTTCGGAGGCCGGGGTGCGCCGGCCGACGACGGCCGTGCCGATCGCGTGCGCCTGGACGGACCGGGCGGACGGCGCGGAGGGACTGCTGGACCGGCTCGGCATCCCGGCGCGGGCCCGCCGGCAGCCGGTCCGCCCGTACGACCCGGGCATGCACGGGCTCGTCCTGCTGGACCTGCCCGACCACGACTCCGCGACGACCGGCCACCGCGAGCAAGTGGACCGGCTGCTGCGGCTGGTCGACGCGGTGATCTGGGTGGTGGACCCGGAGAAGTACGCGGACGCGGTGCTGCACGAGCGCTATCTGCGGCCGCTGGCGGGCTACGCCGAGGTCACCTTCGTGGTGCTCAACCAGGTGGACCGGCTCTCGGAGGACGCCGCCGACCAGGTGCTGGACGACCTGCGGCGGCTGCTGGACGAGGACGGGCTGGCCCTGGGCGAACACGGCGAGCCGGGCGCCGTCGTGCTGGCCCTGTCGGCGCTCACGGGAGCGGGGGTGGGCGAACTGCGCGAGACCCTCACCCAGTTCACGGCCGGGCGGAACGTAGCCGAGCGGCGGCTGGTCGCCGACGTGGACGGCGTCTCCGCGCGGCTGCGGCCCGCCTATGTGGCCAAGGGGCGGCCAGGGCTGACGGAGGCGGCCCGGCAGGAGTTCGAGGACCGGCTGGCGGAGGCGGTGGGCGCCCAGGCCGCCGGCCTCGCGGCGGAGCGCGCGTGGCTGCGCGACGCGGATCGCGCCTGCGGCACGTCATGGACGCTGGCCCACCACTGGTTCGGGCGGAAGCGGGGGGCGCGGAAGGTGGCGCGCATGAAGGGGAGCGCACAGCGGACCGCGCTCGGGCGTGCGGGCGAGCGCGTGAGCGGGAGTGTGTTCGACACGCTCGCGCCCCCCAAGGCCGGCGACGCCCTCGGCGCACTCGCCCAGCTCGCGGCCTCGCCGTGCCGCACGGTCTCCCGGCCCCTGGTGGAACAGGCGGTACGGGCCCTGGCGTACGAGGCGTCCGCCGGGCTGCCCGACCCCTGGGCCCAGGCGGTACGGGAGGCGGCGGGCCGTGGCGCGGAGGGGCTGGCGGACGCCCTCGACGCGGCGGCCTCGGAGGCGGCGGCCATGGCGAACCGCTGGACCGGGCGGACCGGGGTGGGCCTGCGCACACGCGGGCCGCGTACGGGAGTGGGCGGCCGCCACGCCAAGGGCGGCGGGCCCTGCACGGAGACCCGGAGCGCGGCGACGGCGAGCGCGCCGGTGAACGGGAGCGGCCGACGGCGAGGCGCGGAGGAGGCCGGCGCGCTTGTCCAGGCCCCCGTGCTCCCGGTCCAGGAACTGACGGCCACCGAGCTGGTGTCCGCCGGACTCGCGGGAACGGGCAGGGCGGATGCCGGCGGTGGCGCCGGCGACCGGAGCGGGACGGTCGGCGTGACCGGCGGCGCCGGTCGACGGGCCACGTCCGGGACCGCGGCCGGTAAGCGCGCCCGCTTCCCTCTGCCACGTTTCGCGGCCGCTGCCGCAAGGCCCGCCAAGCCCGCCAGACCCGCCAAGCGTTCCGGGAGCAAGCGCTCCGGGGAACCGGGCAGTTCACGTACGCGCTCCGGGCGCGTGAGCACCTGGCGCACGCGCGGGGGTGCACGCCCGGCGCGCCCCGGCTGGTGGGCGGTGGCCGGGGTGATGCAGGGCGCGCTCCTCGGGCTGCAACTGGCCGGGGCCGTATGGCTGATGGGACTGGCGGCGGAGGTGGTCGGGGGCGAGTGGTGGGCTCCCGGGCTGCTGCTGACGGGCGGTGGCGTGGGTGGCCCGGTCCTCACCTGGTGCTGCCGGATGCTGGCGCGGGGCCCGGCGCGGCGGTACGGGCTGGAGACGGAGCGGCGCCTGCGGAGCGCGGCGGCGGGGTGCGGCCGGGAGCGCGTGCTGGAGCCGGTGGCGGCGGAACTGCTGCGATACCGGGAGGTACGGGCCCAGTTCGTGATCGCGGCGGGCGGGTCGTAAGGCGCCCGCGTCCGCTTTTTCCTTGGGCGCACGCGCTTTGCCTTGGCTTTCGCTTCTGTCTTGGGCGGCTGGGCGGGCCGATACCTGTGGGCCCGCCAGCTGTTGGGTCGTCAGGTGCGGTGGCGTGGTGCTGGCCGGGGGTTCGGGCTGGGCTGGGCCGGGCTCGGCGGGGCCGGGTCGGGCCCGGTCGACGAGCCCACCGCGTCGGCTGGCCGGCTCCGTTGACGCCTCGGCTCCGCTGTCTCTCTCCCCCCCCCACGAGTGACGGACTTATCCACAAAACGCTCGCTGTCCACAGCCCTCAGCGGGATCGCGCGAGCAAGGGCAGCATGGGTCTCGTTGCAGGTCCAACGCGGCGGGGGAGGCGGCTCGGATGAACGAGACATTGGTGACGGTCGTGGGGAATGTCGCGACGCAGCCGGACTACAGGGAGGTGGCGAACGGCGCGGCGGTCTCGCGGTTCCGGCTCGCGGCGACGGTGCGCCGCTGGGACCGGGGCCGGGACGAGTGGGTCGACGCGTACACGAGCTTCTACACCGTGCGCGCCTGGCGCACGCTGGCCGCGAATGTGGTGGCCTCGGTCACGGTCGGCGAACCACTCATCGTGCAGGGCAAGTTGCGGATCCAGGATCAGGAGCGGGACGGAAAGCGATGGCTCTCGGCGGAGATTGACGCGATGTCGATCGGCCACGACCTCACCCGCGGCACCTCGGCCTTCCGCAGGGTCTCGCCGGCCAGACCGCTGCCGGTCGAACCGGTGCGGATGGCGGGAGCGAGAGCGGAGGCGATGGCTCCGCCGGGGACGCGAGGGGCCGCTCCGAACGGTCCGCCGACGGGGGCGGAAGCCGTGGGAGCAGGGGCAATGGGTGTGGGAGCCGTCGGAGCCGCCGAGCTCGCGGCCGGGGCAACACCCCTGTGAAATGGGCGGTTTATCCCGCCGATTTATCGATAATGCCAGGTCAGGCGGCCTTCTCCGATAACGATTCCGATTCGGATCGGTTGGGCGGAGCCCTCGGCGGGGAAGCCGTCGCGCCCGCTCCTTAAGATCACGTTCGCAGCACGTGGCAACGGGGGCTTCTGAGTTTTGAGTTCGCTGGCGAGGCGTATCGACTGGTTCTGCGCGCGCCCGGAAGGAAATCGATGACTTCTGTCAAGAGGCGGGGAGCTGCCCGCCTTGCCGCAGCGGCCTTGGTGTCGGGTCTGGCTGCGGTAGGCACGATAGTCGTGGCGGGCCCCGCCGCCGCGGAGGACGCGCCGCGCAATTCGGGCGGCGTCAGCGCCACCCTCGGCAGGATCACGGCCGGATCGGGAGCCGTGGTCCACGACCGGCGGAAGACCGGCGACATGCAGGCGGGCCTGTTCGAGATGAAGGTCGAGGGCGGTGGCTCGCTCCAGACGTACTGCGTCGACATACTCACCAGCACCGTGGACGGCGCGAAGTACAAAGAGGTCGGCTGGGGCGAGTCGCCCCTGCACGGCAACAAGAACGCGGGCAGGATCCGCTGGATCCTCCAGCACTCCTATCCGCAGGTGAACGACCTCGCCGCGCTCGCCAAGGACGCCGACTCGGGCCCGCTCGACGCGAACACGGCCGCCGCGGGCACCCAGGTCGCGATCTGGCGCTACTCGGACGGCGTCCAGGTCGACGCCAAGGACGGCGCGGCCGAGAAGCTCGCCGACTACCTCTACAAGAACGCACAGGACGCCGAGGAGCCCCCCGCGTCCCTGGCGCTGACCCCGTCGGCGGTCTCCGGCAAGTCCGGCGGGCGGCTCGGCCCGGTCACCGTCCGCACCAGCGCGAGCAGCGTCACCGTCACCCCGGCCGGAGACGCCGCAGCTAAGGGCGTGAAGATCGTCGACAAGGAGGGCAAGCCGGTCACCTCCACCGGCGACGGGGGCGAGCTCTACTTCGACGTGCGGCACGGAGCCCGCGACGGCGCGCTGTCCCTGAAGGCCGCCGCCGTCACCAAGGCCCCGGTCGGCCGGGTCTTCATCGGCGACCACACCACCACGCAGAGCCAGATCCTGGCCGGCTCCAGCGAGAGCACCGTCTCCGCCACGGCCACCGCGACCTGGGCGGAGAAGGGCGCCATACCGGCCCTGTCCGCCAAGAAGAACTGCGCCAAGGGCGGCGTGGACATCACCGCGGACAACAAGGGCGACGCCCCGTTCGCCTTCGATCTCGACGGGACCAGACACTCCGTCCCCGCGGGCCGGTCGGAGACGACCTTCGTGAAGGTGGCCGAGGACCAGGCGTACCGCTTCACGATCAACGGCCCCAACGGCTTCACCAGGACGTTCTCCGGGATATTGGACTGCATGACCGCGGAGAGCGGCGCGGCCGTCGCCACCGACGGCGGCACGGCGGCGGGCACCGGCACCAAGGCGGAGCGCGCGTCCCGGATGCGTCCGGCCTCGGTGGGCGGCACCGGGAAGGGCGTGGTCAACGGCGCCGAGGGTGATCTCGCCGAGACGGGCGGCAGCCGCACCGACCCCACGTTCGCGGGCGTGGCGATCGCCCTGATCGTCGTCGGCAGCGGAGCGGTCTACCTCCTGCGCCGGCAGAAGGCGGCCTCCGGGGAGTGACTCCGGGCCCCCGGGCCCCCGGGCCTCCGGGCCCCCGGGCCTCCGGGCCTCCGGGCCTCCGGGCCTCCGGGCCTCCGGGCCTCCGGGCCTCCGGGCCTCCGGGCCTCCGGGCCCCCGGGCCCCCGGGCCCCCGGGCCCCCGGGGCCACGGTGTGCGGGCGGGTCGCTCCCGCCCGCGCACCACGGGACCGGACACGGCTGCCGCCTGACCGCGCACCACGGGACGGGGCAGCCGCTGCCGAGCGGGCTCGGTGAAGTCCGGTGGCGCCCTGAAGGGGGGCGGGGCGCCGTCCGAGTCACCTCGGACGCTGGTGGTCTCCCGGTGGCGCCCTGAAGAGGGGTGGGGCACCGCGCGACCAGCCACGACGTGCCCGCGGACGGCGTGCCGGCCTGTCGGCGGAGCGCACGGCTGTGACCAACCCGTTTCCGCCCGGGGCTACCAGTCCGGCATGATGGGGTGTATCTGCCCTCACGCGGCGGAGCCGCACATTGGCCCTTCTCGATTGCCGGACGGTTTCTCTTGGCTGAGTACATCTACACCATGCGCAAGACGCGCAAGGCGCACGGCGACAAGGTCATCCTCGATGACGTGACGCTGAGCTTCCTGCCCGGTGCGAAGATCGGTGTGGTCGGCCCCAACGGTGCCGGTAAGTCCACCGTGCTCAAGATCATGGCGGGTCTGGAGCAGCCGTCCAACGGCGACGCCTTCCTGGCGCCGGGCTACAGCGTCGGCATCCTCATGCAGGAGCCGAAGCTGGACGAGTCCAAGACCGTCCTGGAGAACGTCGAGGACGGCGTCGCGGAGATCAAGGGGAAGCTCAACCGCTTCAACGAGATCGCCGAGCTGATGGCGACGGACTACTCCGACGCGCTGCTCGAGGAGATGGGCAAGCTCCAGGAGGACCTGGACCACGCCAACGCCTGGGACCTCGACGCCCAGCTGGAGCAGGCCATGGACGCGCTGGGCTGCCCGCCCGGCGACTGGCCGGTCGTCAACCTCTCCGGTGGTGAGAAGCGCCGCGTCGCCCTCTGCAAGCTGCTGCTCGAGGCCCCCGACCTGCTGCTCCTCGACGAGCCCACCAACCACCTCGACGCCGAGTCGGTGAACTGGCTGGAGCAGCACCTCGCCAAGTACGCCGGCACCGTCGTGGCGATCACCCACGACCGCTACTTCCTCGACAACGTCGCCGAGTGGATCCTGGAGCTCGACCGCGGCCGCGCCCTCCCCTACGAGGGCAACTACTCCACCTACCTGGAGAACAAGGCCGCGCGTCTGAAGGTCGAGGGCCAGAAGGACGCGAAGCGCGCCAAGCGCCTCAAGGAAGAGCTGGAGTGGGTCCGCTCCAACGCCAAGGGCCGTCAGGCCAAGTCCAAGGCCCGTCTCGCTCGCTACGAGGAGATGGCCGCCGAGGCCGACAAGATGCGGAAGCTGGACTTCGAGGAGATCCAGATCCCGCCGGGCCCGCGCCTGGGCTCCGTCGTGGTCGAGGTCAACAACCTCTCCAAGGCGTTCGGCGAGAAGGTCCTCATCGACGACCTGTCCTTCACGCTGCCGCGCAACGGCATCGTGGGCGTCATCGGCCCGAACGGCGCGGGCAAGACCACGCTGTTCAAGATGATCCAGGGCCTGGAGACGCCGGACTCCGGTTCGATCAAGGTCGGCGACACCGTCAAGATCTCCTACGTCGACCAGAGCCGCGCCAACATCGACCCCAAGAAGACGCTGTGGGCCGTCGTCTCCGACGAGCTGGACTACATCAACGTCGGCCAGGTCGAGATGCCGTCCCGCGCCTACGTCTCGGCGTTCGGCTTCAAGGGCCCGGACCAGCAGAAGCCGGCCGGTGTGCTCTCCGGTGGTGAGCGCAACCGCCTGAACCTGGCGCTGACCCTCAAGCAGGGCGGCAACCTGCTGCTCCTCGACGAGCCGACGAACGACCTCGACGTCGAGACCCTCTCCTCGCTGGAGAACGCCCTGCTCGACTTCCCGGGCGCCGCTGTGGTCGTCTCCCACGACCGCTGGTTCCTGGACCGGGTCGCCACGCACATCCTGGCGTACGAGGGCGACTCCAAGTGGTTCTGGTTCGAGGGCAACTTCGAGTCGTACGAGAAGAACAAGATCGAGCGCCTCGGCCCGGACGCGGCTCGTCCGCACCGCGCCACCTACAAGAAGCTCACCCGGGGCTGACCGTGGCCCGTCACGTGTACTCGTGCCCCCTGCGCTGGTCGGACATGGACGCGTTCGGCCATGTGAACAACGCGGTCTTCATCCGCTACCTCGAAGAGGCGCGGATCGACTTCATGTTCCGGCTGGCGCCGGGGGAGGGGAGCGCGTCCTTCACGGGCGGCTCCGTCGTGGCCCGGCACGAGATCGACTACCTGCGTCCCCTGGTGCACCGGCATGCTCCGGTGACCATCGAGACATGGGTGACGAAGCTGGGCGCGGCGTCCCTGACCGTCGCCTATGAGGTCAAGGACGAGGACCGGGTGTACGTGAAGGCCACCACCGTCGTCGTGCCGTTCGACTTCCAGGCGGGCCGCCCGCGGCGGATCACCGCCGAGGAGCGGGCCTTCCTGGAGGAGTACCGGGACGACGCCGGGGAGCCGGAAGGCCGTCCCGCCGTGAAGGGGGCCGTCGCCGCATGACGGAGCGATCCGTTCCGTATGGGCAGCGGCTGTGCTTCGCCGATGCCGGGGAGGCGGCCGACCTGGCCGCCTTCCTGGCCCGGCTGATCCACTACGACCGGGCCGCCGCGGTCCGGATCCAGGCGAGCGGCGGGGTGCTGGGCGTCTTCGGCCGCCCGCCGTCCTTCGAGGTCCTCGCCATCCGCACCGCGCGGCTCGCCGAGCCCGCGCCGGGCGCGGAGCGCACCGTGCTGGACACCACCGTCTCCGCAGGTCAGCTCGCCGACGCCCTGGACGCGGCGGAGGCGGCTCCCGGCGCCGGGCCGGTCGTGGTCGTGCCCGAGGCCGTCACGGGCCCGCCGTGGGCCGGGGTGCTGCCCCCGCGCAGCGGCTGGCAGCGCGTCGAGGGCCTGCCAGACGTGGAGGCCGTGCGGGGTGCCGTGGCGGCCGCCGTCACGGAGTTCCGCACCCGGGACGAGGCCCTGCCCGAGCAGCGGCGCACTCGCGTCGAGAGGGACCGCATCGGCCGGGAGATCTGGTCCCGCACCCTGGGCGACACGGCGCTGCCGCTGCGCGCGGTGCACGCCGCCCAGTCGCTGGGCTTCCTGCGGCCCGTACGGACAGCGGCGGCCGCCGGGCCCGCCGCGGGCCGGGCCGGTGCCGCGCTCGCCCTCGGCCCCGAGCCGCTGGCGCTCTTCGCCGCGGGCGGCTGGCTGCGCCTGCGCACCCCGTACGGCTCGGTCGCCGTGCGCACGGGCGGCCTGCAGGGCCTGACGGTCACGCCTGCCTGAGCGGCGCCGTGAACGGCGCCGCTCAGCCCTCGGTGTTGACCATCGAGGCGGCGGCGTAGGTCAGGTACTTCCACAGCTGGTCGGTGTGCGCCGGGGAGAGCTCCAGCTCGTCGACGGCGACCCGCATGTGCCGCAGCCACGCGTCGTGCGCGGCGCGGTCCACCGCGAAGGGCGCGTGCCGCATCCGCAGCCGCGGGTGGCCGCGGTTGTCGCTGTACGTACGGGGGCCGCCCCAGTACTGGATCAGGAAGAGGACCAGGCGCTCCTCGGCCGGGCCGAGGTCCTCCTCCGGGTACATCGGCCGCAGCAGCGGGTCCTCCGCGACGCCCTGGTAGAAGCGGTGGACCAGGCGCCGGAAGGTCTCCTCGCCGCCCACCTGCTCGTAGAACGTCTGCTCCTGCAGTGTGCCGCGCGGAATCTCAATCACCCCTCCATGGTCTCAGACCACACGGCCGACGACCGGAGAAGTAGGACCATTGCCCTTTCCGGGGCCGCCCGCGCGCCGGGCCGCCTTCGCGCCCCGGCCGCCGCCTTCGCACCCCGCCCGTCGGCGGCGCACCCTGGACACATGGCCGATGACGCCTACGACCGAGAGCTCGCGGCCGGTCTCCGCGCCGGGCTCGTACGGGAGCTGATAGCCCGCGGCGAGCTGGCCGACCCCCGGTGGCGGGCAGCCTTCGAGCAGGTCCCGCGCGAGCTGTTCGTGCCGTCCTACTACGTGGGCGCGCCCGGCGGATACCGGCGGCTCTCCCGGGCCGACCCCGCCCCCGGGGCGCGCGAGGCCTGGCTGACCGGGGTCTACGCGGACGAGCCGCTGGCCACGTACGTCCGGGACGGCGAGCTGATCTCCTCCAGCAGCCAGCCGTCGCTGATGGCCAAGATGCTCGCGGCCCTGGATCCGCGGGAGGGGCACGCCGTCCTGGAGATCGGCGCGGGCACCGGCTACAACGCCGCCCTGCTCGCGCACCGGCTCGGGGACGACGCCGTCACGACCGTCGATCTCGACCCCGAGATCACGGACGCCGCCCGCGCGCACCTCGCGGAGGCCGGTTTCCACCCGACGGTCGTCACCGGCGACGGGGCGCTCGGCTGCCCCTCGCGCGCCCCCTTCGACCGGACCATGGCCACCTGCGCCCTGCCTGCCGTGCCGCCCGCCTGGATCGCGCAGAGCAGGCCGGGCGCGCTGATCCTCGCCCCGCTCGCCACCGGGCTGATCGCCCTGCGGGTCACGGACGCGACGCACGCGGAGGGACGTTTCCTGCACACCCCCGCCTACTTCGTGCCGCTGCGCGGCGCGGCCGTGCCACCGCCGCCCGACCGGAGCGGCGTCCCCTGGCGCCTGCTTCGGAACGATCAGTTCCAGTTCCTGCTGGCGCTCAGCCGGATGGCACCGGCGGACGCCCTCGCCCTGTGGCACGACGAAGGCCGCCCGCCGCGCGAACGCTACGGCCTGACCGTGGCCGGGGACCGCCAGTGGGCCTGGCTGGACACCCCCGACGGCCCCTGGCGCTGGCCCCTGGACCGGGAGATCAGCCCCGGTGGAGCGTGATCGTGGTCCAGGCGCCGACGTGCACCCGGTCGCCGTCCTGGAGCGGCACCGGCACGTACGGCTGGATCGGCTCCTCCGAGCCGTTGATCGTGGTGCCGTTGGTGGAGTCCTGGTCGACGACCGCCCAGCTGCCGTCCGGCTGCTGCACCAGCATGGCGTGCTGGTGCGAGACGCCCGGGTCCTCCGGCGGCCGGGACAGGTCGATGTCCGGGGACTCCCCGGTGCTGTGCCGGCGGCGGCCGATCGTCACCTGCGGGCCGCTCAGCGGGAGCTGGAGCTCGGGGGAGTAGGCGGGCAGGTTCAGCCCGGCCGCCTCCGGACCGCTGCGGTTCATCATCGCCAGGAAGTAGTCGCGGTCGGGTGCCACCACCGCGGTCCAGCCCGCGGGCGCGGTGGGTGGCCCCGCCTGCGGCGGCACGCCCTGCGGCACCCCCTCGGCCGCGTGCTCCTGATACGCCCCGTGCTCCTGATAGGGGGACGCGTGCTCCGCGTACGGATACGACGGTGCCGGCGCGGAGTTCGGCGGCGGGAGCATCCAGTCGCCGTCGTCGCCGTACGACGGCGTCGCCGGGTGGGTCTCCGGAGTGAGCGGCTCGGCCGGGCGGTTGATCCGGGACGGACGCGAACCGTAGTACTCGTACGACTGCGGCGGCTGCGTGTGCTGCGGGGCCGGTGGTGGCGTCGACTGGAGGTCCTGCGCCTGCGGCACCGGCGGCGGGCCGAACGAACCCCCCGTGTGCGTCAGGAAGTTGTGCCGGCACTCCTCGCAGAACGGCGCCTGCGCCTCACGCGGCGTACGGCACCGCGGGCACAGCTCCGCCTGGACGGTCGTGTCCCCGTAATAGCCACCGCCCGGGCCGGACAGGGGCGGCGTGGAGGGCGGTGGCGGCGGGGGCACGGCACCCGCGGGGGCGGCCGCCGACATCCGGTGGCCGCACACCTCGCACCAGTCGTCGGCCGCCGACTGGTGGCCGTTCGGGCAGGTCGGCATGTCGGTTGATCCCCCTTGTGTGCCGTTTCGTCGCCGGTCTGTGCACCGGTCGCTCGCACCGGATCGTCTCACCGGGCCGCGCACCGGTGACCGCCGGGCCGTCACCGGACCGGGGCGAGCCCGCCCGGGACCGGTGCGGAACCCCGGCCGGTCTGCCGCCGGGAGGCTCCGCCGAGGCCCTGACGGCCGCCGCGCGCCCCCGCGCCGTTCCTCGCTACTTCTTCACTCGTACGGTCTTGGTCGAGCGCGTTTCGAGCGTCATCCGGGCCTCGGCCGTGACCTTGGCCTTCAGTCGCACAGTACCCGTCGCGGCGTCCACGACGTCCACCACTTTCGCAAGGAGTTTCGCGGTGTCGTCGTTGCCGGACCGGTTCGCCAGCTGCACGGCGCGGCCGAGCTTGGCCGTGGCCCCGTCGACATCGCCCGACTTCCGCAGGTCCAGGCCCTGTTGGATGACCTCGGCCAGCTCGGCCTGGCCGGTGTAGTGGGCCACCTGGGGATTGATCGCCGTCGACGCCGCCACGTCGTCCGTCCAGACGGCCCGGACCAGCCCCTGCGCGAGCACCTCCGGGGAGGAGCCGTCCGGCGACGGCAGCACCAGCGAGACCCGCGCGGCCAGCATCTCCTCGCCCACCGCGGCACTCGGCACCCGTACGCCCACGTGGTAGTCGCGCGACTCGTCGCCCCACGAGCCCGTCGGATAGTCGCCCGTGCGCGGTCCCGTCTCCGTGCGCCTGCCGGTCAGGTCCTCCACCGACGGCGCGACCTGCTTGACGAACCGCACCTCGGCGCCCTGCGGGGTCCACAGCCGCAGCGCCACGTCCGCGACCCCCTTGCCCATGGTGTCCCGCATCATGTGCGTGAAGTCCGCCTCCAGCCCGGCCGGATCGGCGACGATGTCGGCCGTGCCCAGCAGCGCCGAGGCGATGCCGGTGACCTCCTTGACCTCCCAGTCCGTCCCCACGCCCCGCGCGTCACAGGTGAACCGGCCGGCGCACACGTCCAGCGTGGCCCGCAGCGCCTCCGGCTCCTCGTGCTCGTTGCGGCCGTCGGTCAGCAGGATGCCGTGGCGTATCGCGGCACCGGAGGAGTCCAGCAGCTGGTCGGCCAGGCGCAGCCAGGTGCCGATCGCGGTCCCGCCGCCCGGAGTGAGCTTGCGCAGCGCGTCCTTGGCCTGCTGCCGGGTGACGCGGCCGGCCACCGCGAGCCTGCCGTCACCGGGGTACGCCTCCTTCGCCTGGTGCGTGCCCGCCACCACGGCGAAGGCCACGCCGTCGCGCAGGGTGTCGATGGCGGCCGCGGTGGCATCCCGGGCGTTGCGCATCTTGGTGGGCGGATAGTCCATCGAGCCCGAGCAGTCGACCATGATGACGACGGCCGCGTCCGGGGCCTGCGCCCTGGGCGCGTGCCCCGCCGGGGAGAGCTGGGCCGGGATGGGCGTCTCCCCCGTCGTGCCGCCGCCGGTCGAGGTGACCGTGACGACCGCGTCCACATCGCGGCCGCCCTCGGGCAGATGGGTGTTCTGATACACCTCGGCCGTGAACCGGGGCACACCCGGCTTGGAGAAGTTGGCCATCTGATCCGCTCCTCGGTACTCGGCAAGCAACAAGTGGGCGGGGGCGGCCGCGCGCCCGGCACCGGCTCCGGCACCGTGGCGTGCATCCCCCCGTGGACGCGCGCGTCAGGCCGATCCTGCCCCTTCGAGCGGCAGCGGGAACGGCAGGACCGCCACTGTTACGTTGTCGTGGCCCCCTCCGTCGAGCGCGTGGGCCAGCAGCCGCCGCGCGCACTCCAGCGGCCGCTGACGGGCGTCGGGCGGGGTGATCGCGGCCATGTGCTCGGCGGATTCGGCGTAGTTCCACAGCCCGTCGGTGCACACGATGACGACGCCCTCCCGGTCCGGGTGGAACGACGCGGTGTGCGGCTCGATCTCGTACGCGTCGGCGCCCAGCCAGCCGGTGATCGCGTGCGCGCGCTCGTCCGCGTACGCCTCGGTCTCCGTCAGCAGGCCCGCCGCGACCATCTGGGCGGCCCACGAGTCGTCCTCGGTGAGCCGGGCGGGCTGGGTGGCGCGGTCCTCCGGCACCCAGTAGGCGCGGCTGTCGCCGATCCAGCCGACCGTCAGGAGGTCGCCGGTGATGACCGCGCTGACGATGGTGCAGGCGGGGGCGTTCTCCTGGCGGTAGCCCTCGTGCCGGCGCGCCTCGTCCGGGGCCGGTGCCGAGGCGAGCGCGGTGACCGCCTCGGCGGCCTCCACGATTGCCTCGTGGGTGGCCTGCCGGGGGTCCGTGCCCGCGGGCAGGGCCGCGACGAGCCGCTCGCGCGCCGCCGCGCACGCGGCCGCCGACGCCTCGTCGGGCCGGGTGGCGGACGACACGCCGTCACTGACGACGGCGACGGTGGCGGGGCCGCCGTCCGCGAGTGCCACGGTGGACACGGCGTACGCGTCCTCGTTCCGGTGGTGGCGCAGGCCGCGGTCGCTGACCGCCGCGACGCCTGGCAACTGGTGCTCCATGTGATCCCGTTCGCGCGGCTGTGCATGACCGCAGTGTTCGCAGTACCCGTCCTTGTCGATCATGCCGGATCGGCAGGACCCGCAGACCCTGCCGGTGCCGTTCGCACCGGGGTGCGCGTGGCCCGGCTCCGGCGGCGCCCCGAAGGCACCGTGCGCCGCCTGCGCGGGCACGCCCCCGAACGCGCGCTCCTCGCGCGGGTCGGGGCCGGTGCCGGGCGCCGCGGAGGCATCACCGCCGGGCGGCGGCCCCGGGGCGGTCCGGCCGGCCGCCCGCGTGGCCGCGCGCCCCTCCGGCACCGGGCGCGGAGCCGCGGGCGGCCCGGCCGACGGCAGCGGCGGCGCCGAGAGATCGGCACCGCAGCCGCCGCAGAAATTGTCGGCCGGTTCCAGCGGCTCGTGGCAGGAGGGACATACCGTCAGCTGTGGGGGGCGCGGCAGTTGCGACATCGATCACACCCATGTCCTGGGGCGGAAACGGTTGGCCCGCTCCACCAGTTCGATCCGTTCCTCACCGCGCTGGGCGAGGCGCGCGAGCACGCGGTACGAGCGCTCCAGCCCGAACCGCAGGCCACGCTCGTCCAGGCCGCAGCCGAGCAGCGTGGTGGTGTTCCCCGGCTGCGCGGCCGCGCCCGGGGGGTCCGACAGCACCCGGTCCAGGGCGGTGCCGAGCACCTCCGTGCACAGCCGCTCCCGCCGCACGGCGTCCAGCCCGAAGTCCGCGAGCCGCTCGACCTGGGCGGCCGCGGCCAGCAGGTCGGCCGGCAGCACGTCCTGGGGGAGGCGCCCGCGCAGCCGGGCCCGTACCGCCGCGACCCGTGCCGCCGTGTAGTGGATGGACGCCTCCGGTATGGACTCCAGCGCGGCCACGGCGCCCGCGCGGTCACCGGCGGACAGCCGCACCCGGGCGAGCCCGAACGCGGCGCCGACGAAGCTCTGGTCCGTCTCCCACACCAGGCGGTAGTACTCGGCGGCGTTGTCGAGCTGCCCCAGCACCTCCGCGCACACCCCCAGCGCCAGCTTCGGCGCGGGCTCGCCCGGGAACGCGTCGTAGACGGCGTCGAAGGACAGCGCGGCCGTCTCGCGGTCACCGGTGGCCAGCGCGTGCAGCCCGCGGTACCAGACGACCCGCCAGTCCTCGGGGTGCGCGGCCTCCAGCGCCTCGATCGCCTTCGCCGCGGGCCCCTCGTCGCCGAGCTCCAGCTGGGCCCGCACGCGCCGCAGCCGCAGCTCCGGCGAGGACGAGGGGGCCGCCTGGAGCGCCGCGTACAGCTCGGCGGGCTGGGAGGCCAGCAGGCCCGCCAGGAAGCCCGCGTTGGGGTCGTTCGGGTCGACCAGCGGCACCGGCAGGGCCAGCGCCGCGGCCCGGGTGTCCAGCGGGGCGACGGCCGCCGCCCGGCCGGTGCCCGTGCCCGCGGGCAGCCGCTGCGCGGGCACCGCGGCGGCCACCGCCTTACGGCCCGTCACCCGGGCGCCCAGCAGCGAGGTCTCACAGACCGCCTCCTCGAACAGCCGGGTGTCCACCACCCGCAGCTCCGGCCCGAAGAGCGTGGACAGCGCGGGCCGCGGCCGCCCCGTCTGGAGCGCGACGACCTCCCGCAGCACGCCCGTCAGCTGGTCCGCCATCTCCTGCGCGGACGCGAACCGCCGCCCCGGATCGGGGTCGGTCGCCCGGACGAGCAGCCGGTAGAAGGACTCGTAGCGGGTGAAGACCTCGATGTGGTCGGGGTCCGGCAGGCTGTCGGCGAAGACGTTGGTGTAGCCCTGGAAGTCGAAGGTGAGCACCGCCAGCGTGCGCGCCACCGTGTAGAGGTCGGAGGCCACCGACGGCCCCACCTCCGCGACCTCCGGCGCCTGATAGCCCACAGTGCCGTAGATCGCGCTGTCGTGGTCGTCCATCCGCCGGACCGCGCCCATGTCGATCAGCTTGAGCTGGTCCTGCTGCTGTATGGCGTTGTCGACCTTGAAGTCGCAGTACAGCAGGTTGCGGCTGTGCAGATGGCCCAGCGCGTCCAGCGCCTCGATGCCGTACGCGCACGCCTGCTCGACCGGCAGCGGGTCGCGCCGCCCGTCCGGCCGCCGCCGTCCGTTGGCGATCTCCTTGAGCGACTTGCCGCCCACGTACTCCATGACGATGTAGCCGTCGAGGCTGCCGGTCCGCTGGTCGAGGTGCTCGACGAAGTTGTAGATCCGGACGATGTTGGAGTGCTCGATCTCCGCGAGGAAGCGCCGCTCGGAGACCGCCACCGCCAGCGCGTCCTCGTCACCCGTGTCGAGCAGGCCCTTGAGGACCACCCAGCGGTCGGAGACGGCGCGGTCCACCGCGAGATAGATCCAGCCCAGCCCGCCGTGCGCGAGACAGCCCACGACCTCGTACTGCCCGTGCACCACGTCGCCCGCCCGCAGCTTCGGCACGAAGGAGTACGGGTGCCCGCACTTGGTGCAGAAGCCCTCTGTGCGCCCCGGCCGGTCCCCGCGCGCACGCCCCACCTGCGCACCGCAGTCGCCCTTGCTGCAGAACCGCTTCCGCTCGGGCACCTCCGGATTCTCCAGCACCGCCGTCCGCGGGTCCGGGCGCGGCACCTCCGGCACGCTCACCAGCCCTGCGCCCAGCTTGCCGCGCCCGGAGACCGGCGCCGCCGAGGAGTGCGAGCTGCGCACCGACACCGACCGGGTGCCCGCCGTGCCCCCGGACCCCTGGGAGCCGCCGGTCAGCGAACGCGACAGCCTGCCGGACACCGACCTGCGGGACGACGAGGACCGGGACGACGAGGGCCGCGACGATCTCGACGACGAGCCGGAGGCGGACCGCGCCGAAGGGGCGCTCCCGCCCGAGCCCCGCGCCCCGGCCGTCATCCCGGTGGCCGGGGACGCCAGCATGCCGCGCGGCGAGACCACCGGGGTCAGCCCGCAGGTGTCGCAGTACAGCTCACCGCCGCCCACGTCCTCGTACGCCCCGGCGCAGCCCGGGCGCTGGCAGGCATTGCTCAAGATTCCCCCCTACGGTCCACGGGCCCCGAGGCCCCGGTCGGTGGCGGCGCCAGCGCGTCGGCGAGCGCTCGCTGATAACGCAGAACGGCCATTTCGGCGGCCACCAGATCACATGGCGCGCTCCACAGCATGCGGCGCGCCGCGTCGTGCCGCTCGATGAGGAAGGAGTCCTCCGTCAGGCCGTGTCTGCCCGCCTTCGCGCGGTACGCGTCGAGCCGCCCGCGCAGCTCGGCCCGGACGGCCAGCGGGGCGGTCACCGCCGCCAGCGACTCGCGGGCCCGCAGCAGCTCGTCGTCGGCCCGCTGCTCCAGGCCCTCCAGCAGCGGCGACAGGCGGTGCCACCGGGCGTGCCTGCGGTGGTCGGCCGCCGCCGCCAGCTGTTCGTAGAGCGCGGTCGGCGGGCCCGACACCGCGGGCACCTCGAACGCGGCGATCTTGGAGAGGACCTCGGCGCGCGCCTGGCGGGCCTCCGTCAGCGTGCGGTCGGCCCGCGAGAGGACGTCCCGCACCTGGAGCAGCCGCTGCTCGGCGTCCTGCCGGACGTCCAGGACGGCCTCGACCTCGCGCCGTACGTCCTCCAGGGCGCGGGCGGCGCGGTCGTAGCGCGCGGTGTCGGGCCGGCCGCCGCCCGGTGCGGAGCTGGGGGAGGCGCCCGCCCAGAAGGCCAGCGGATCGGCCACCACCTCGGACCGCAGCGCGGTCAGCTCCAGGGCGATCTGCTCCAGGTCGTCACCGGAGGGGTGCTCGCCGGGCCGCACGCCCACCGAGTGGGCGAGGGAGCGGACGCGCTGCAACTCCGCGGCCAGCAGGTCGATCCGGGCGGGCAGCGCGGACCAGACCGCGTCCGCGGTGACGACCACGTCGAGCGCCTGGGCGTACCACCCGTTCATCCGCTCCAGGAGCTCCTGGAGGCTGAGCCGCTCGCTCAGGCGGGCGGCGGTGCCCTCGGTGGCGAGGGCGAGCGTGGCGTCGCCGGGCAGGGTGACGCCGCTGCCGCGCAGCAGCTCGGTGAGCTCCGACAGCTCGGTCTGGCTGGGCCAGCGGCGCCGTCCGCGCAGCTCGCGGGCGGTCGTCAGGGCGTCGGTATAGGCGTCGAAGCACAGCCACAGCCGGCTGATGAGCAGCTCGGCGGCCGCCCACCGGCTCTTGGTGACGCCGGTGAGCTCCGCCCCTTCCAGGAGGCGGCGCCCGGCGTGGTCCTGGAGGGCGAGCAGTGAGGTCTCGACGGCCTCGTGCTCGGCGCCGAGCCTCGCCAGCGCACGGTCCACCTCCTCGCGGCTCAAGGCCGGCCCGGTGGGCCCCGCGACCGCCATCGGTCCCCTCTCCTGTCCGCGGCCGTGCCGCCGACGTCTCCTTCAACGGTGGTGCTCGTCGCTCCTCGCGCCCGCCCGCTGTCAGTCCCGGTACTTGGGCGCCGGCGGGGCGTCGGCCTCGCCGAGGCCGGAGGCGAGCCAGTGCTGGTACGCCTTCATCCACGGGCTGTTGGCGCCACCGCTGCGGTAGTCCTCCAGCACCTTGTTGACCCGGCGTACCAGGTCCACGTCCTTGAGGTTCATCGCCACGCCGTACGGTTCGGTGGTGAACGGCTTTCCGACCAGCTGCACGGAGGGGTCCTGGGCGGCCTGGCCGGCCGCCAGGGCGTTGTCGTTGACCACCGCGTCGACCTGGCCCAGCTGGAGCCGCACCAGGCAGTCGAGGTGGTTGGGGACGGTCACCAGGGTCGAACCGTGCGGCTCTTCCCGCACCTTGGCCTCCGCCGTGGATCCCTCGGCCGTACAGACCTTCTTCCCCTTCAGCGAGTCGTCGAACGCCTTCACCGGCGACCCCTTGGGGACCAGCACCTGCTGCCCGGCCTCGAAGTAGGCGGTGGAGAAGGCGACTTGCCCGATCCGGGTGCAGTTGACGGTCATGGTGCGCGCGACGATGTCCACTTTGCCCGACTGCACGGCGGGGATACGGCGGTTGGTGGGGATGGTGAGGAAGACGACCTTGTCCGGGTCGCCCAGGATGTCCTTGGCGATGGCGTGCACCAGGTCGATGTCGAAGCCGCTCAGCTCATTGGTGGCGGGGTCGCGGTAGCCCCAGCGGTAGCTGTTCTGGTCGACGCCCGCGATCAGCTTGCCGCGGGCCTTGATGCGCCGGACTGCCGGGCCGTCCAGGTCGCCCGCCGGCCGCAGACTCGCCTCCGGGTCGGTGCACTTCGGCGCCGCCGCGTCCCGCGCCGGCCCGGCGGCCGCGGCCGGGGGCCGCTCCGGGCGCTCGGCGGCGGCGCCGCCCTGGACGGGCAGCAGCACGGCGGCCGTCGCCGCCAGCGCGCAGCCCGCCGCCGTCGCGGCCGTGAGCAGCGGCCTGGAGCGCACTCGCGTCCCGAGCGCCCGCAGTGGTGCGTTCACGCCCTCGCCTCCCCCCGTCACCGGTACTCCGACAGTCTGCGCCCGATGCCGAGGACGGCGCCCGCCGCCCCCAGGACGGCGAGCACGGCGGCGCCCGCCGCCAGGCCCGAGAGCGCGCCGCGCCCGTCGTCGGCCGCCTGCCGGAACTCGTTCTGCTCGTGGTCCAGGGCCTGGCGCAGCTCGTCGTCGACGCGGTCGAAGGACTCGCCGGTGCTGCCCTTGTCGCCGATGACCTCGGCCACGGCCTTGTCGTAGAACCCGCCGTCGTCCGCCGCGCGGGCGCCGCCGTGCCGGTGCTGCCACTCGCGTACGTCCTTGATCGCCGCGGCCACGGGGTCGCGCCCGGCGCGGTCGTCGGCGAGGGCGCGGGCCCGGTCCAGGAGCGAGCCGGAGGCAGGCTCGCCGTGGTCGCCGCCGATGAGCTTGCCCATGCCCTCGCGGTAGCTCGTCTCGTAGGCGTCGTCGCCGTTCTTCGTGAGGACGGCGCCGCGTGCGACCAGGGTGAGGTTCTCGTCGCCGCGGGCCTGGAGTGAGCCGATCCGGGCCTCGTTGAGGACCTGGAGGGACTCGGCGCCGTGGGAGGAGGAGCGCTCCAGGCCGGAGCGGGCCACCGCGTGCCCGACGGTCAGCCAGAGCAGCACCACCGTGGCGGCGCCGGTCGCGGCCAGCAGGCCGTGGTTGAAGACGCGGTTGGTGCGCAGGAAGGAGCGCCGCTGGGCCCAGCCGAGCGCGGCGAGGGCCAGCACGCCGGTGCCGAGCGCGGCCCAGGGCCAGGACTTGGCGTCGCCGTAGTCGGAGCCGAGGCGGGCGGTCTCCGATTCGTAGAGCCCGCGGGCGGCGGGCAGCAGTTCGTCACGCATCCGGTCGCCCGCGTAGCGCAGATAGGCGCCGCCGAGGGGGAGGCCCTGCCGGTTGTTGGCGCGGGCGGCCTCCACCAGGCCGGTGTAGCGCGGGAGCTCGGCGTTGAGCTCGGCTATCCGGCTGCGGGAGGCGTCCGGGCCGCTGCTGTCGGTGGCGGCCTTGACCAGCAGCTCGGAGGCGCGGGCGATGTCCTTCTCGTACCGCTCGCGGACCGCGCGCGGTTCCTGCCCGCCCGCGAGGAAGCCGCTCGCGGCCGCGGTGTCGGCGTCCGCGAGGGAGCGGTAGATGTCGGCGGCGTCGGCGCTCAGCGGCTGGCTGCGGTGCACGACGGCGTCGGCCGCCGAGGCGCGGGAGGCCACCTGCCAGGCGGTGACGGTGCCGAAGGCGACCAGCAGCACGGCCAGGACGGCGCCGATGATGCGCAGCCGCCCCGGCTCGGTCGTCGCCGCGGCACGCAGCCGGTCGAGGGCCTCGCGCCAGGCCGGTGACCGCTCGGGCGGGGGCGGCGCGGGCATCGGCGGTGACGCGGCCGGGGGCGCGGGCGCCGTCGGCGCGACGGCTCCGGCCGGCTGCGGATGTGACACGAGACCTCCCCCTCGGTCGCTGAGGGCGGCCCGTCACCCGATGCGGTGGAGGACAGGTGCCCGGCCAGTCAGTATGGCCGCAGGGACTGACAAACACACCGGTGTCCGACCGATCTTGTTCGGATCGGGATCTTCACCGGGGCCCGCGTCGGCCTCTGTACCCCACCACGTACGGCGGGCCCGTTCGGTTCCCGGGCCCCGCCGGAACGACCGTCAGCGGTCGTAGGTGTAGAACTTCGTGTGGTCGAGCATGTCGGCCGGGGTGACGTTGTTCCAGGGGCGCATGGTGTCGTTGAGATCCACGACGTTCGGGGTGCCGCCGGCGGGCAGATAGCCCGAAGTGGGGTGCATGCGCTGCCACTCGGACCACAGCTTGTCGATGAAGCAGTGGTGCAGCCAGAAGGCCGGGTCGTTGGGGGAGGTGCCGGTGGCCATGTGGCCGCCGATCCACACGTGCACGCTGTTGTGGATCCGGCCCGGCCCGCGCCAGCCCTCCAGGTAGTTGCGGAAGCCGCCCTCCGACTGGCCGTTCCAGGGCGCCACGTCGTAGACGGGCATGGCGAGCACGGCGTCCACCTGCGCCCGCGTGGGCAGCTGGCCGTCGGCGCCCAGCTCGCGCTGGAGGTAAGGGCGGCTGTCGACGCTGACGTTGATGTTCCACTTGCCCGTGGAGTACGCGAACGGGCCGGTGGTCACCTGGGCGTCGCGGCTGCGGCCGTTGCCGCCGAGGAAGTCGGCGCCCCAGATGGAGGCGTTGGCCCCGCGGTCGGCGGTCCAGTCCCAGTAGGGGAGCGAGACCGAGGGGTCTATCTTCTGGAGCTCCTGCTCGAACTGGATCAGGAAGCGGCGGTGCCAGGGCAGGAAGGACGGCGCGTGGTGGCCGACGCGGTCGCTGTCGTCGCGGTCGCTCATGATGAACTGGTCGTGCGTCCGCACGAACTCGTCGTAGCCGCCCTTGCGCTTGAGCTCCAGCACGGCGTTGACGAAGTTCCGCTTCTCGGTGGCGGTGAGGTTGGCCTGGTTCTTGCGCACTGCCATGGTGGGTCGTGTCCTCTCGGGTCGGGTTCGGGGGAAGGCAGTGACGCGTCAGCCGGCCATCATCGGGACGAGCGTGGCGCCCCGGAGCTTCTCGACGGCGGCGCGGGCCAGCGCGCGCGGGTCGTCGAGCGGGAGATAGTGGTTCACCACGCTGATCCAGGTCCCGTCGCCGAGCCGCATGATGTGCAGCTCGCGGTCGTCTATGTAGACCGAGAAGTCGCCGCCGTGGTGGGCGCTCATGCTGCCGGGCTCGGCGGCCTTACCGACGATGTGCCGGCCCTGGTAGATCTCGTCGAACGGCTGGGGACCGGTGTGTCCGGTGTGGCCGGAGTGATCCATGGTGCCCGCCATGGCCCCACGGGTGGCGGCCATCGCGGTCGGCGCGGCCAGCGCGGCTCCGGCCACGGCCACGGCGGTTCCTCTGAGTACGAGACGTCGGGTGACGTTGGACGACATGGGTCGAACCCCCCTCGAAAGGTGATCAGGTGCGGGGTTGTCACGAATGCAGCCGCAAATCCCTTTTGATGGCGGTTGCTTGTTGTATTTCGTGATCAATCCGTGCGGAGCGGATGCTTGCACGGGCACACGGGGGGCGAGTAATGGTTGGCCGCTTTACGGACATTCGGTGCATGAAAGGTCAACCATCGCCAGAGGAGAAGTTTCTGGCGTATAGCGCTATTGACGCCGTGTCAGGAGATTCTCCGGCCGTAGATGATCTTGAACGCCGTTTTTCCGGAATGCGGCCGTCCATAGTGACGGTTCTCACGGCGCGAGGATGACGCGAACAGTCGCGTGCTCAGGCCATGCGAAAGGCCGGGCCGGTGATCTCGGCCCGGCCGGTGAGCGGGTCCGCGCCCTACGCGAAGTGCCCCCGCAGCCGGGCGTACGCGGCGGCCGGGACCGGCGCCCGGTCCAGGGAGAGCAGCGCCGCACCGAGCACCGGCGGAGCCGTCACCACCACCGGCACGGCCTTGGGAGCGCGCGCCTGAAGCAACTCCACGACCCGGTCGTGCAGCAGCGGATGACGTGCCGCCAGCACTCCGCCGCCCAGCACCACCCGCACCGGATCCGCCAGCAGCCCCAGCCGCCTCAGCGCCACCGCCGCCATGGCCACGACCTCCTCCGCCTGCCGGGCCACGAGCGACTTGGCCACCGCGTCCCCCGCGGCGGCCACCGCGAACAGCAGCGGGGTGATCTCGTGCTGCCGCTCCTCCTCCACCGTGCCCAGGTGCAGCGCCTCGATCAGCGCCGGCATGTCCGGCAGTCCGAAGTGCGCGGGCAGGGCCCGTGCCAGCTCGGTCGCCTCGCCCCGCCCGTCGTCCGCGCGCGCCGCCCACCACAGGGCCTCGGACGCCAGGTGCCCGCCGCCTCCCCAGTCGCCCGACAGCCGGCCGATCGCGGGGAAGCGGGCGGTACGGCCGCCCGGCCCCAGCCCCGCGCAGTTGATGCCGGCCCCGCACACCACGGCCACGCCCACCGGCGCGTCCCCGTCCGGCAGCCCCGCCCGCAGCAGGGCGAAGGTGTCGTTGGCGACCGTGACCGTACGCCCCCAGCCGTGCGCCTCGATCGCCGCCGTCAGCCGCTCCTCCTCCACCGGGAGATCGGCGTTGGCCAGGCACGCCTGGACGTGATCCACCCGGACCGGGCCGCCGTGCCCGGCCCGCGCCGCCGCCTCGGCCAGCAGCGGGCCCAGGCCCGCGACGGCCTCCGCGGCCCCCGCCCGCTGCGGCTGGAAGCCCCCGCCCCGGGCCCGCCCGAGCACGGCCCCGTCCGCGGCCACCAGGGCCACGTCGGTCTTGCTGTTGCCCGCGTCGATCGCGAACGCCGCATCGCTCAGACCCACGCGAGGTGCTCCCGGTTGTGCGCGATCAGGTCGTCCGCCAGCCGGTCGGCGTAGGCGGTCTGGCCGATGAGCGGATGCGCGAGCAGGGCCTCGAACACCCGGTTGCGACCGCCCTTGAGGGCGGCTTCCAGCGCCAGGTGCTCATAGGCGGTGACGCTCGCGACCAGCCCGGCGAACAGCGGCTCCAGAGGGCGTACGGGCAGCGGGTGAGCGCCCCGGGCGTCCACCGCCGCGGGTACCTCGATGACCGCGTCGTCCGGCAGGAACGGCAGCGTGCCGTTGTTGAACGCGTTGACCACCTGCACGTCACCGGTGTCCCGCAGCAGCGAGGACGTCAGCGCGACCGCGGCCTCCGAATAGAAAGCGCCGCCCCGCTTGCCCAGCAGCTCCGGCTTCTCATCCAGCGCCGGGTCCGCGTACAGCGCCAGCAGCTGCCGCTCCATCGCGGCCACCTCGGCGGCACGCGAGGGCTTGCTCAGCAGCTCCTTGACGACCTCGTCGTGCTGGTAGAAGTAGCGCAGGTAGTACGAGGGCACGACGCCGAGCCGGTCCAGCAGCTCACGCGGCATGCGCAGGTCGGCGGCGATGGCCTCGCCGTGCCCGGCGAGCAGCTCCGGCAGCACGTCACGGCCGCCGACGGTCACCGACCGCTCCCACGTGAGGTGGTTGAGGCCCACGTGCCCCAGCGCGACCGCCTCCGGGGCGACGCCCAGGTGCCCGGCGAACTTCCGCTGGAAGCCGATGGCCACGTTGCACAGCCCGACCGCGCGGTGCCCGGCGGTCAGCAGCGCCCGGGTCACGATCCCCACCGGATTGGTGAAGTCCACGATCCACGCGTCCGGGTTGCGCCGCCGCACGCGCTCCGCGATGTCCAGCACCACGGGCACCGTGCGCAGCGCCTTGGCGAGGCCGCCCGCGCCCGTCGTCTCCTGGCCGACGCAGCCGCAGTCCAGCGGCCACGTCTCGTCCTGCTCGCGGGCCGCCTGGCCGCCCACGCGCAGCTGGAGCAGCACGGCGTCGGCGCCGTCCACGCCCGCGTCCAGGTCCGCGGTCCAGGTGACGCGCGCGGGGTGGCCCTGGCGGGCGAGGATCCGGCGCGCGAGCGGGCCGACGAGCTCCAGCCGGTCCGCGGCCGGGTCGATCAGGACGAGCTCCGTCAGCGGCAGCGTGTCGCGCAAGCGGGCGAAGCCGTCGATGAGTTCGGGGGTGTAGGTCGATCCTCCGCCGACCACTGCGAGCTTCATGTGCGCATCATGGGAATCAGCCCTTTACTCCGGTGAGAGTGACGCCTTCGACGAAGGCTTTCTGTGCGAAGAAGAAAACGACGATGACCGGCGCCATGACGAGCAGTGTCGCCGCCATGGTCAGATTCCAGTTGACGCTGTGCGCGCTCTTGAAGGACTCCAGACCATAACTGAGCGTCCAGGCCCCCGGGTTCTGCGCCGCATAGATCTGCGGGCCGAAATAGTCGTTCCAGCAGTAGAAGAACTGGAAGAGCGCGACCGCCGCGATGCCCGGCTTCGCCATCGGCACGACGATGCCCAGTAGCGTGCGCAGCTCACCGCAGCCGTCGACCTTCGCCGATTCCAGGTATTCCTTGGGGATCGTCAGCAGGAACTGCCGGAGCAGGAAGATCGAGTACGCGTCCCCGAAGGCCATCGGAATGATCAGTGGCCAGAGGGAGCCCGAGAGGTGCAGCTGCTGCGCCCACACCAGATACATCGGAATGACGACGACCTGGGGCGGCAGCATCATCGTGGAGATGACGAGGACGAGTGCCGCCCGGCGGCCGCGGAAGCGGAATTTGGCGAGCGCGTAGGCCACCGGGACCGAGGAGCACACGGTGAAGAGGGTGCCGAGACCCGCGTAGAGCAGGGAGTTGCGCCACCAGTCGAGGAAGCCCGGGGTGTCGAACACGTCCGTGTAGTTCGACCAGTTCCATTGGTGCGGCCACAGTTCACCGCTCATCGCCTGGTCGTCGCTCATGACCGAGGTCAGGAAGACGAAGACGAAAGGAAGGACGAAGAAGAGCGCGGCGGCGACGGCGGTGGTGTGCACCGCTATCCAGTGCAGAGCGCGGCGACGGGTCCTCATGCTCAGTCCCCCGCCGTCAGCAGGCCGGACCGCTTGCGCATCAGCAGCGAGGTCGCGGCCATGGCGATGGCGAAGAGCACGAGCGAGAGCACGCACGCGGCGCCGGTGTTGAAGTTCTGGAAGCCCAGCGAATAGACGAGCTGCGGCACGGTGAGCGTGGCGTGGTCGGGATAGCCGGGCTGGATGACCGTGCCGGGCCCGACGCTGACCCCGGAGGCGAGTTTTCCGGCGACGAGGGCCTGGGTGTAGTACTGCATGGTCTGCACGACGCCCGTCACCACCGCGAACATCACGATCGGCGTGATCGCGGGCCAGGTGACGTAGCGGAATTTCGCGAAGGGCCCCGCGCCGTCGAGTTCCGCCGCCTCGTACTGCTCCTTGGGCACGTCCAGCAGAGCGGCCATGAAGATGACCATCAGGTCGCCGATGCCCCACAGCGAGAGCAGCACCAGGGAAGGCTTGGCCCAGTCGGGGTCGTTGAACCAGTTGGGCGCGGACACCCCGACCGCCGAGAGCGCCTCGTCGACCGGGCCGGTGCCGGGGTTGAGCAGGAAGACGAAGGCGACCGTCGCGGCCACGGGCGGGGCCAGATAGGGCAGGTAGAAGGCCGTACGGAAGAATCCGGCGCCCGTTTTGACCTTGGTGACGAGCAGGCCGATGCCGAGTCCGAAGGCCACGCGGAGGGCGACCATGACGACCACGAGCCAGAGGGTGTTCCACAGCGCCGGGCCGAAGAGGGGCATCTGCTCCAGCACATAGCGCCAGTTCCGCAGGCCGACGAAGGTCGGGGCCTGGATCTGGTTGTAGTGCATGAAGGAGAAATAGACGGTGGCGAGGAGCGGATAGCCGAAGAAGACGGTGAAGCCGACCAGCCAGGGGGAGAGGAAGCCGAGGGTCCGCAGCCGTTCTCGGGTGTGTCTGCGGCGCAGTTCGGGTGCTGGGTATATCGCCATGGCGGGCTCCGTCAGTTGCGGGACTGGAGGTTGTCGTCGTCTATCTGCCGGTCGAGCCGGCGCAGGCCCTTCGCGAGGTCGTGGACCCTGCCCGCCTCGACGTCGTAGGAGAAGTCGCGGAGCGAGACGATGTACTGCCCGCCGTTGACGGACGGCGGCATGCCGGTGCTGTGGGGATTCGCCGCGATGTCGAGGAACGTGCGGAACGCCGGTTCGCGGTCCAGCTCCGGTGAGGCGAGCGCGGCGTTGGTGGACGGGAGATTGTGGATGGCGTTGGCGAACGCGACCACCTGACCGGTGTCCGCCGTCAGGAATTTCAGCAGTTCCCACGCCGCGTTCTGGTGCTTGCTGCTGTGGGCGATGCCCGCGACCGTGCCGGTGAGGTAGCCCCGGCCGTAGGTGTCCGGCCGGTCGTCGGGCACCGGCATGGGGGCCGTGGCCCAGCGGAAGGAGGGCTTGGCCTCGTTCAGCATCAGTCCGCGCCATTCACCGTCCATGTGCATGGCGACCTTTCCGGTGAGAAAGGCGTTCTGCGAGGACATCTCGTCACCGAAGGTGGTGCGGAACTTCTCCAGCGGGCCGTAGCCGCCCTGCGCGCTGATCAGGTCCCGCTGGACGCGGAAGAATTCCTTCGTGTCGGGGGAGTCGGCGAGGTGGGCCTTTCCCTCGGCGTCGAAATACCGTGGTGCCCACTGGGCGAAGAGCCGGTCCGGGCTGTTCTGGTAGAAGCGGAAGTCCGGCATGTAGCCCAGCTGTCGGTACGAGCCGCCGGAGGTCCGCCGGGTGAGCTTCACCGCGTCCTCGCGGAATTCGGACATGGTGCGCGGCGGCCGGGAGATGCCCGCCTTCTCGAAGGCGTCCTTGTTGTAGTAGAGGCCGTAGGCGTCCGCGAGCAGTGGCAGGGCGCACTGCTTTCCCTCGTAGGAGGTGTACGCCAGCAGGGTCTTCGGGAAGACCTTCCGCTTGTCGAGGCCCGACTTCCGCATGAAGGGGTCGAGGTCGGCCCACATGCCCGAGAAGCAGTATTGCCCGACGTTGTCGGTGGTGAAGGAGGACACCACGTCGGGCGCGTCGCTCCCGCCCGCGCGCAGCGCCTGGCCGGCGGTGGCGTCGCTGACGTTCCCGGTCGCCTTCACCCGGATGTCGGGGTGCAGCCGCTCGAACCGGGCGATCGACTCGTCGATCGCCTTGACCTCGTTCTTCTCGGACCAGCCGTGCCAGAAGCGCAGGGTCACCGGCCGGGTGGGGTCGTCGTCGGCGCTGCCCCGGGCCGGGTTCGCGCAGCCTGCCAGCAGGCCCACGCAGAGCAGCAGGGGGACGAGGAGGGCCGGCGCGTGCCGGCGGTGCGTACGCGGCATGGCTGAACTTCCTTTTCGGCAAGGGAGGTCGGGGAAGTCGCGCGCGGGAAAGCGGAGGGAGGAACGGGCCCGGTCTCAGGCCGTGTCGAAGACGGTGTCGCGGGCGGCGGCCAGCGCGACCCGCAGGGCCCCGGTCAGGATCGGGGAGCCCTGGACGGCGCTGAGCCGCAGCAGCGGCCGGGGCAGGGACAGCCCCGTGAGCTCGGCCTCGACCATCGAGCGCAGCCGCTCGCCGCCCGCCTGGCAGACCTCGCCGGAGAGCACCACCAGCTCCGGGTCGACCACGGCGACGACGGCCGCGAGCCCGACGGCGAGCCGCCGCCCGAGCTCGGCGAGCAGGTCGTCACCGGCCCCCGGGGTGGCGGCGGCCAGTGTCAGGGCCTCCCGGGCCGTGGTGGCGTCGATGCCGTGGGTGGCGGCGAGCGCGAGCACGGCGGGGGAGGCGACGAGCATCTGGAAGCCCCCGCCGCCGTCCGGGCCCGCGGTCGCGTCCTCGCCACCGCGCGCGAGCGGCGCGCCGGGCAGCGGCATGTAGCCGATCTCGCCCGCGCCGCCGGTGGCACCGCGCAGCAGATTGCCGCCGAGCACGACGGCGGCGCCGACGCCCTCGTCCGCCCAGACGAGCACGAAGTCGTCGAAGTCCTGGGCGGTGCCGTCGTGCTGCTCGGCGACGGCGGCGAGGTTGACGTCGTTCTCGATGACGACGGGGGTACCGAGCGCCGCGGCGAGCTCGTCGGGAAGGGCGCGGGACTGCCAGCCGGGCAGGTGGGGTGCGTAGCGGAGGGTGCCGCTGCGCGGGTCGAGGGCGCCCGGGGTGCCGATGACCGTGCGGCGCAGGGCTTCGCGGCCGAGGCCGGCCGTGGCGAGCGCCCCCTCGACGGCCTCGGCGACCAGGGCGGCGGTGCGTGTCCGTACGGGCTCGGCGGTCGCCTCCGCCTCGACGCGGTGCTCGCCGACGACCCGGCCGGTGATGTCCGCGACGGCCGCGGTGATGCCCTCGGGGTCCACGGCGAGGGCGGCGACGTGGGCGACGCCCGGGTTGACCTCGTAGAGCTGGGCGCTGGGGCCGGGCCGGCCGGTGACGTTGCCGGTCGGGCGGACCAGCCCGGCGGCCTCCAGCCGGGTGAGCAGCTGGGAGGCGGTGGGCTTGGACAGGCCGGTCAGCTCGCCGAGGCGGGTGCGGGTGAGGGGGCCGTGGGCGATGAGGAGGTCGAGCGCGGCGCGGTCGTTCATGGCACGCAGCACGCGTGGGGTTCCCGGGGTGCCCGCCATGGCCGCCGCCTCCACTGTGGTCATCTGTTAGGAAACTTTCCTATCGATGAAACAGGACGTTAGGGCCCGGGTAAAGGCGGCGTCAATGGGTGCGGCGGGGGTTCTTTCCGGGCCCCCGCCGCGACCGGCTCACTTGCCGAGCGTGGGGCCCGGCGGTATCGGTACGGTGGCCTGGGACTGCGGGGAGGTGGGGTTCGCCAGGGCGGAGGGGGCGGCGACGGCCGACGCCGGATCGGCGGGGGTGGCCGTCTCCAGGTCCGCGTCCAGCGGGCGGCCGACGATGCGGATGCCCTCCGCGTCCAGCGCCTGCTTGATCCGCCAGCGCAGCTCCCGCTCCACGCCCAGCGCCACTCCCGGCATGGTCTTCGCGGAGACCCGGATGACGGCGGAGTCGAGGTAGACCGCGTCCAGGCCGAGCACCTCGACCGGCTCCCACAGCCGCTCGTTCCACGGCTCGTCCTTCTGCATCTCCTCGCCGACGCGGGTGATGATCCCGCGCACCCGGTCCAGGTCCTCGTCCGAGCGGACCTGGATGTCGACGCCCGCCGTGGCCCAGCCCTGGCTGAGGTTGCCGATGCGCTTGACCTCGCCGTTGCGCACGTACCAGATGGCGCCGTTGGAGCCGCGCAGCTTGGTCACGCGCAGGCCCACCTCGATCACGGTGCCGGTGGCGACACCGGCGTCCACCTCGTCACCGACGCCGTACTGGTCCTCCAGGATCATGAAGACGCCGGAGAGGAAGTCCGTGACGAGGTTGCGGGCGCCGAAGCCGATGGCCACACCCGCCACACCGGCGCTCGCCAGCAGCGGGGCCAGATTGATCTTGAGTACGGAGAGCACGGTCAGCGCAGCCGTGCCCATGATGAGGAACGAGGTGACGCTGCGCAGCACCGACCCGATCGCCTCGGAGCGCTGCCTGCGCCGCTCGGCGTTGACCAGCAGGCCGCCGAGCGCGGTGCCGTCGAGGTGTTCGGTGGTGCGGTTCATGCGGGCTATGAGCTTGGTGATGGCCCGCCGGATCAGCGACCGCATGACGACCGCGATCACCACGATCAGGATCATGCGCAGGCCGTTGCTGAGCCAGATGGACCAGTTCTCCTCCACCCAGCCCGCGGCGTCGTTGGCCGTCCTTTGCGCCTCGTCCAGGGACACGGGACGGGGCGTCGAGTCGGCGGCCGGGGCAGCGGACCAGATCACAGCGGTAACCCTCCGTATGAGCCACGCCCGCGGCCAACGGCGGCGCGGGCAGCACACCACACTAACGGGGCAGCCGTCCTTCTCCGTTGCTCTGTTCGAGATGGGGCCGGTCTTGAGCGGGGGATGAACACACTGTGTTCCAAAACACCCGTGGCCCGTTACCCGACGATGGTGGCGCTCCGGCCGGGGGCCGGGGGACACTTGCAGGAGATCGTCCCGGCGCGAGCCACGCGCCGCCGGCGTACAAGGAGGCACCCGTGCCGCATGTCCTGGTCCTCAACGCGTCGTACGAGCCGCTCGGCGTCGTACCGCTCCGCCGCGCGCTCATACTCGTCCTCAACGAAAAGGCCGTCAGCCTCGAGGACACCGGCGCCTATCTGCACAGCGCGACCTGCACCGTCCCCGCACCCAGCGTCGTGAGGCTCAAGCGCTTCGTGCGGGTGCCCTTTCGGGGGCCCGTTCCGCTCACCCGCCGCGCCCTCTTCGCCCGTGACGGCGGCCGATGCGCGTACTGCGGTGGCGTCGCAACCAGCGTCGATCACGTCGTCCCGCGCAGCCGTGGTGGCCAGCACGCCTGGGAGAACGTGGTGGCCGCGTGCCGCCGCTGCAACCACGTCAAGGCCGACCGGCACGTGGCCGAGCTGGGATGGAGGCTGCGGCACCAGCCGGCGCCGCCGTCCGGGCTGGCGTGGCGCATCATCGGCACGGGGCATAGGGATCCGCGCTGGCTGCCTTATCTGGAGGCATTCGGCGCGGAGGACGCGATGGCCCGGATCGACGGCATTTCCGCCTGAGTCGACCGGGCCATCGTCATAGGGTGCGCGCGGTGTGCCCGCGCGCAGGCGATGGCCCGGTCTCAGGGCTTGCCCGCGTCCTTGCCCTGCTGGTCCGCCACGGCGTAGGCCTGGACCTCGGTCAGCGCGTAGGAGTCCTCCGTCGCCCGCTTGTCGCCCTGGACCCGCACGAAGCGGGTCCCGGGCGCGTCCGTGCGCACCGTCTCCGTGCCGCCCTCGCCGTGGCCGACGACGGCCGCGTCGCGCCAGGTCCGGCCGTCCGGGGAGACCTGCACGCGGTAGCGGGAGGGGTGGCCGTCCTGCCAGTGCAGCACGAGGCTGCCCAGGCGCACCGGGCGCGCCAGCTCCAGCTGCCACCAGGCGCCGTCCACGGGCGCGGCGGTCCACCGCGTCGCGGGGTTGCCGTCGACCGCCGCCGACGCGGGGGAGTCGGCCGAGGCGTCGCCCGAGGACGTCGCCTTCGCGCCGTGCGCCAGGTCCGGCCCGCCGGAGGGCGGATACGCGCGTACGGTCAGCGTCCGCTCCACGTCGCCCAGCCTGACCGGCACGGTGAAGGTGCGGGACGCGGACCCGGCGGGCACGGACAGCTCGATCCGGGCCGTGGCCACGCCACCGCGGGCCACTTCGACCTCCGCCGGCGCCTTGACTGTGACGCCCGAAGGCGCCCGCACGGTGAGCTTCTCGCGGACCGTCTCCGGCCGCCGGTTGATCATCCGGGCCTCGACGGCCGCGGGCTGCCCGCCGTTCTCCGCGGCCACGTCACCGTCGGTGAGCTCGAAGTCGGCCGAGGGGGTGTCGCCGAACCACGGCGCGATCTCGTGCACGGCGGGCGGAGCGCTGCCGTCCGCCCAGACCAGCCGCAGCGCGTCGGCCCGTACGTCCTTGCCCTGCGCCTGCGTCCAGCCGCTGTCGGACACCGCGCCGAGCGGCTGCCAGCCCTTGGCCGGGTCGTGCGCCTCGACCGTGCCCCGCGCGCCCTTGCCCGGCGCGGTGAGCACGGTGACCGCCGTCAGGGGGTGCGCCCCCGTCAGCCGTACGGTCAGCGGCTCGCCCGCGGGCGGGGTGAGCGCCGTCGCCGGGTCACCGTCGGTGGCCGCGCCCGCCGTGCGCACCGGGCGGTCCACGCCCGTCCAGCCGTCGGCGCGGGCCAGCGCCTGGTCCAGGAACGGCCCCAGCACCCCCTTGCCGACCGTCACCGGGCTGTCGTCGATCCGCTCCCGCAGCTCCTGCACGTCGAGCTGGGCCCGCCAGGCCGCCGCGCCGTCGCCGCGCGCCTGGGCGGTCAGCATGTCCACGGCCCGCAAGCCCGCCCGGCCGTGCCGCGCCAGCTGGTCCAGCCACGGCCGCACCTCGCCGCCGAAGCCGTCGAGCCCCCCGGTCAGCCGGTCCGGGGCGTCCCGCATCGTGCCGAAGGCCGACCTCAGCCGGTCCGCCGCCTCGGCCAGCCGCCCCTGGTCCGTGCCCGACAGCGCCTCCCAGAAGGCGTCCAGCAGCGGCCGCAGATACGCCGACTCCTGGCCGCCGAGTACGGACGACGCGTCGTTGCCCGCCAGCGCACGCAGCGCCTCGCGGGTCGGGCCGTCGGTGCCCGCGAGGTCGTCGACGGCCGCCTGCCACGACTCGTCGGGGCGGTAGCCCTGCGGGTTCCAGGCGTAGTCGGCGGCGGTGAACAGCGGGATCCGCGAAGCGGTCGGCTGCGCGGCGGCGTTGGCCAGCAGCGCGGCCGAGCCGGTCGCGACGGCCGGCTCGCGGCCGGTGTACGGCCCGAGGAAGACGCGGTCCTCGGCGAAGTCGTTCACCGGGTAGTTGTCCATGGTCACCAGCGGGTGCGCGAACGCCGCGCGGGCGTCGGAGAGTTCACCGCCGGTGATGGTCCTGGGCACCACCCCGACCCCCGTCCACGCCACCTCCACCCGCGGGTCCAGCTGGTCCGCGAGCGCCCGGCGGAAGACGGTCCGGCCGTCCTGGTAATACTCGGTCGGCAGCAGCGACAGCGGAGCGGCCTCGGCGCCCTTGGCCGCCAGGTGCCGTGCGATCGCGCCCGCCACCTTCGCCTGCGCCTTCGCCGCCGCCTTCGGCCCGGAGCCGAACGCCCGCGCGTCCGCGTCGCAGTGCCACTCGCTGTAGCTCACGTCCTGGAACTGCAGCTGGAAGGCGCGCACCCCCAGCGCCCACATCCCGTCGATCTTCCGCTCCAGGGCCCGCAGGTCCCCGGCCGAGGAGAAGCACATCGACTGCCCCGGGGCGACCGCCCAGCCGAGCGTCACGTGGTTGCGGCGGGCCCGCTCGGCCAGCGCGCGGAAGTCGGCGCGCTGCGCGGCGGGGTAGGGGGCGCGCCAGCGGGCCTGGCGGTAGGGGTCGTCACCGGGCGCGTAGAGATAGCGGTTCTGCTTCGTGCGGCCCATGAAGTCCAGCTGCGCCAGCCGCTGTTCGCGGGACCACGGCCGGCCGTAGAACCCCTCGGTCAGCCCGCGCACCGCCGTGCCCGGCCAGTCGCGGATCACCGCGCCCGCGAAGGCGTGCCCGCCGTCGCGCGCCACCGTCAACTGCCGCAGCGTCTGCGCCGCGTGGAAGAGCCCGTCCGGGCCGTTCCCGGCCAGCGCGGCCGTCGGCCTGCCGTCGACCTGGCCGGTCGCGAGACGGTAGCCGCCCGCGGGCAGGTCACCGGCGGCGGGCGCGCCCAGTGCCTTGAGGGCGTCCTCGGCGGCCTGCCCGCCCGCGAGGACGATCAGCCCGCTCGGCGGCGGGGTACCACCGGGCGCGGCGTCCACGACCGTACGGGCACCGGCCGCACGCAGGACCGCGCGCAGCGCGTCGAGCGTGTACGGATCGGTGCCGCTGTCGGCCATGAGCGTGACCTGGTCGCCGACCGGCGCGTACGCCCCCAGCGCACGCGAACTCTGCGGGCGCGGCCACACCGGCGGCAGCCCCGACTCGCCCTCGCGGTCGGGCGCGGCGGCCGCGGTCCCGTCGGGGCGCGGCGTGGCGAGGGCCTCGGACGAGCCGCCGAGGAGAGCGCCGAGGAGCGCTGCGGCCAGGACGGTGGCCCCGGCGCGGCGGGGGTGGGAGAAGGCGGATTCACTACCCCGGAACTGCACGGTCCGTTTCCTCTTTCGCCGCGTTCCCCGTGTCGGTGAGGGTCGAGCCCATCACCAGCGGGTGAAGGTGTCAACGGACGTGACCGAAGTGCGGTGATTGTGCGGCGGAGTCGGTGGTTGCTGCCGGTGTTCGGGTGCGGGTTTCGTTGCCGCCTGCGGCGGGGGCGCACTGCGTGCGCGGCCTCAAACGCCGGCCGGGCTGGTTTTGCGGACCCTAGTCCGTGGCCTGCGGCCCGCAGGCTTACGAGCCCACGTTCCGTGCAATCCAGCCCGTCCGGCGTTTGAGGACAACGCGCGAAGCGCGGTCCGGGGTCTGGGGCGGAGCCCCAGTTTCGGGAAGGGGCGGGGTAGGGGAACAAAGCCCGCCGCAGGCGCGAACCCACCCGCAGCCGGGGGCCCGGGGCACGCGCCCCGGTTCGGGAAGGGGCGGGGCGGCGAACAAAGCGCCGCAGGCGTCCACCGACCCGCCGCCGAAAGAACTGGGTCTGCGCCAGCCATCCGTGGGTAGGCCAAGACGTGACCCACCCCCGTCACCCACAGGAGGCCCCCGTGGCCGCGTCCGCACTTCTCCTGCTCTCCGGTCTCACCAGCTGCACCGAACCGCCCCTGACCAGCGAGCCGCCCCTCGCCGACACCACGCCGCTCACCAGCGAGCCCCCGCTCACCCCCGAGCCGCCGCTGACCAGTGAACCCACGGCCCACACTCCTTGCGGCACGGAAAGCCCGGAGATCTGAGGAGGTGCGGATGGGCAGAGAGCGGCTCGCCGCCCTGCACGGCGTCGCCACCTCCTATGCTCCCGCCCCCGGCCGGAGCGTCGCGGTGTCCGAGGACACCGTCGTCGCGGTCCTCGCCGCCCTCGGCGTCGACGCGTCCACCCCCCGTTCCGTCCAGGAGGCGCTGGAGGCCCGTGAGCAGGCGGACGCCCTGCGGCTGCTGCCCGCCACGGTCGTGCTGCGCCCCTCCCGGCCCGGGCTGCCCGCGCTGCCGGACGGCACGCTGCTGCGCGTCGAGACCGAGGACGGGCGGAGTGTGGCGTGGCAGGGGCCCACAAGAGATCCGGCGGGCGCGCGGGATGCCGTGCGCGCCGGTCGCGTGCCGGACGCCACCGATTTCTCCGGCGGCCTGCCGTACGGCCGGCACCTCCTGCGGGCCCAGGCCCCCGACGGCCGGAGCGCCGGAGCGTCCCTGATCGTCGCCCCCGAGCGGCTGCCCGAGCCGCCGGAGCGCTGCCACGGCTTCCTCGTCCAGCTGTACTCCCTGCTGTCGGCCCGCTCCTGGGGCATGGGCGACCTCGGCGACCTGGCGGAGCTCGCGGCCTGGGCCGGGCGTACGTACGGCTCGGACTTCGTGCAGGTCAACCCGCTGCACGCGGCCGTGCCCGGCACCCACGGCGCCCCCACCGACCCGTCGCCCTACCGTCCCTCCTCCCGCCGCTTCCCCGATCCCGTGCACCTGCGCGTCGAGGATGTCGCGGAGTACGCCCATCTGACCGGCGCCGCGCGCGAGCGGGCCGGGAGGCTCCTGGCCGAGGCGGCCGCGCTGCGGGACGGCGTGCTGCGCGGCGGTGCGCTCATCGACCGGGACGCCGTCTGGGCGCTCAAGCGGCGCGTGCTGGAGCTCGTGCGCGCCGTGCCGCTCGGCCCCGGGCGGCAGGCGGCCCACGACGCCTTCCTCGCCGGGCAGGGCCCGGCGCTGGAGGACCACGCCACCTGGTGCGCGCTCGCCGAGGTCCACGGCACCGACTGGCGGGGCTGGCCCGGCGGCCTGGGCGACCCCCGCTCCGCCGCCACGGCCCGCGCCCGCGAGGAGCTCCACGACCGGGTCGGCTTCCACCGCTGGCTCGCCTGGCTGACCGACGAGCAACTGGCCGCGGCCCAGCGGACGGCGCGCGAGGCGGGCATGCGCGTCGGGCTCGTCCACGACCTCGCCGTCGGGGTGCACCCCTCGGGCGCCGACGCCTGGGCGCAGCAGGACGCCTTCGCCGCGGGCATGTCCATCGGCGCGCCGCCCGACGCCTTCAACGCCCGTGGCCAGGACTGGGGCCTGCCGCCCTGGCGGCCCGACGCCCTGGAGGCCGGCGGCTACGGCCCGTACCGTGATCTGCTGCGCGGCCTGCTGCGGCACGCGGGGGCGCTGCGGATCGACCATGTGATGGGCCTGTTCCGTCTGTGGTGGGTCCCGGAGGGCCGGGAACCGACGCTGGGCACGTACGTCCGCTACGACCCGGAGGCCATGCTCGGCGTCCTCGCCCTGGAGGCGCACCGCGCGAACGCCACCGTCGTGGGGGAGGATCTCGGCACGGTCGAGCCGGGCGTGCGGGACGCGCTCGCCGAGCGGGGCGTGCTGGGCACCTCGGTGCTGTGGTTCGAGCGGGACTGGGGGCGCGAGCCCGCCGAGCCCCTGGAGCCCGCCCGGTGGCGCACGTCCTGCCTGGCCACCGCCACCACCCACGACCTGCCGAGCACCGCCTCCCGCCTGACCGGCGACCACGTGGAGCTGCGCCACCGGCTGGGCCTGCTCGGCCGCCCGCTGGCCGACGAGCGGCGGGAGGACGCGCGCGAGGTCGCCGAGTGGCTGGCGCTCTTCGGGCGGCTGGGCCTGCTGCCGGAAGGGGCCGACGAGGAGACCGCCGTCCGGGCCGTCCACCGCTATCTGCTGCTCACCCCGGCCCGCATGATCGGCGTCTGGCTGCCGGACACGGTCGGGGACCGGCGGCCGCAGAACCTGCCGGGCACCTGGGACCAGTACCCCAACTGGCGGCTGCCCGTCGCCGACGCCGAGGGCAGGCCCCTCTCCCTGGAGGAACTGGTCGCCTCGCCCCGGCTGCACGCGCTGATGGAGGAGGTCAGAGCGGTGCGGTCCCCGTAGGGCCACCCCGGACGCGCGGTCCGAGCGGGTGTCCTATACGTTGAGCGCGTGAGCAATAAGGTCAACAAGAACGCCGTGCGTGCCGGTGCCATCGCCACCGGCACAATGCTGATGCTGCTGATGTCGTCCCCCGCGTTCGCGCTCACCCGCGACGACGGTGACGACCCGGGCCCGGGCCTGAGCGTCCTCGACACGCTCGGCCTCTACGTCGCCGCGCCGATCGTCCTCTTCCTGGTGATCGCCGGCATCGTCATGGTCGCCTCGCGCCACGGCGACAACCCGCACACCCGCGACACCCACCACGCGCGCACGCGCTGACCCTTCCTTCTTCCGCCGCCCGGCGCCATTGCCCTTTTCAGGGCGGGGTACCGGGCGGTTTTCTTTGCGTGCGGACGTCTGCCCGGTGACTTAGCCGGCCAGCGTCAGGCCGGTGCGGTCCGGGGGATCGCCGAGAGAGAGGTAGCCCGGAGACATGAACAGGGCGGCGAACGCGCCCGGCCCGTATCGCCGGTCGAGCCACGTACACAGAGTGCTCATGTTCCCGCTGATCACCGTGGAGAGAACCACGGTGTGGAGATCCTCGGCTTCAGTCTGACCGATCTCGGCGAGGAACCCCGCGTACCGGTCGTTCACGTTGGTTTCGTACGTGCCCATGCGGGCGAGATACGCCGCGGGCTCACTGGTCCGTCCAGCACAGTGGCCCGCCAGGGTGGCAGTGTCGGCGGGAGCCAACTGGCCGGTGACGTCGCGAAAGGCGAAGCCGTCGGTACCGTCGGCCACTACGATGCCGTGTTCGGCGGCTGTCCGACGGGTGATCGACCGGGCTTCCCGGTCGCATGCGCCTTCCATGACGACGCCGAGGTTCCGGGTGGTGGGAGACAGAACCCGATCCGGGACGGAGTAGCTGCGCCCGTCGCGGCGACGGAAGTTGAGGCCGTACTGGGAACGGACGACCTTCTCCTCGTGCAGGAGGTAGCTGCGGTAGGACCCGTAGTGCAGGCAGTCGTGCGCGTAGGCGCGGAGCAGATCCAGCACGGCGAGGGCTGGGACCTGCGGAATGCCTTCACTCATCCGGCCGTACATGGTGACCACGGCTCGCATCTGAAGATGACGGTAGCCCTGGTCCGGGTGGTGGAAGCCGCCGAAGGCCCCGTGCCGCCGTGAACTGACAGCGACCATGACTCGTTCCAGCGGCAGGAGTTGCCGCAGGCCCAGTGCGGCATATCGGTGGCACGTCATGGCGTGACCGTCGCGGAACGGGCTGATGTCCACTCCCGCCTTCTGCCACTGACTCAGGGCCTGCGGCAAGGGAAGGAACGTGTGATCGGGATGCTGGTCGGCCAGGTCGTTGGTGGTGCGCAGAGCGTTGAGCGCTGTGAGGAGTGGCGCGGGGTCAGCACCAATCAGGTGTTCGTTGGGGGCGAGGAGATGTCCGATCAGGCCGTTGTCCTGGCTTGGATCAGAGCCCGGTGCGACTCCTGGAGTCCCTCGGGGAGGGAGTCCGGGGAGAACCATGATGCCTCCAAGATTTCGAATGAGTCGATCTTGAGGGTTCCTCCGACCAGCTGAGCTTCGTAGGCCACTTCGAGCCGAAGCTTGTAGCCGCTCTTGAGGTGCACGAGCTGACCGGCCTCGACGTCGAGCCCGGTTTCCTCCTTCACTTCGCGGGCAATGGTGGTCGAAAATTCCTCACCCTTGACCGCGTAGCCCGTGGGCAGCCCCCAGGGTCGCTCCGGGGGCCACATGCGGTGGCGCAGCAGCAGGACGTTGCCTTGGCTGTCGCGCACGACGCCGGTCACCCCGACCATGAACTTGGCATGCGCGAACCACAGGATGCGCCACTGCATCGGGCCTCGGATGATCCGCCACAGCCGGGCGATGATCTGCTTCATCTGGTGCCTGCTTTCGGGGGAGTTCATGGGCTGCATGTCAGACGGATCACGATGTCGCATCTTGCGTAATCATCCAAATGCACACCGTGAGGCTGTACGCTCAATGTGGCCTAGGCCACAGTCCACTGTCAAGGGTGGATGGTGGCCTAGGTCACCTACCGTCATTGGAGTTTGGGTTACGCTGCCAAGTGGCCTAGTGCACTGCCTGAAGGAGAGTCAGAATGTCTCCCGAGATCGCACGTTCCCTACCGCCGTACATGCAAGTGCTCACGCATCTGCGCGAACAGATCGTCAGTGGCCGACTGGCCGAAGGCGACACCGTCCCCTCCGAGCGTCAGCTCGCCGCAGACTGGGGCATCTCGCGGGCCACAGCGGCGAAGGTGCTCGGCGAACTGCGCCACGAGAAGCTGGTGACCGCCAGGCAGGGGTCCGGGACCGTGGTCACCTCCCGCGCGACCCTGCACCACTCTCCGTCCGACCGCCTTCGGGCCGCGGAGGCCACGGGGCGCATCTATCCGCCTGGTCATTACGCCAAGATCTTGTCCGCCGGTCTCGAACCTGCTCCGGAGCGCGTCGCGCTCGCCCTCGGGGTCGAAGAGGGCGTGGACGTGATCCGCCGCCGACGGGTGACGTACAGCGAGAACGGCGACCCGGTATCGGCCTCCACCTCGTGGTTCATTGCTGAACTCGGTGACCTCGCACCCCAGTTGCTGCAGCCCGAGCGGGTCCTCGGCGGTACTCCGAAGGCCATCGAGGAGCACGCCGGCTGGTCTTGGCGGGACGGTCAGGATCTCGTCGGTGCCCGGCTGGCGACCGAGGAAGAGGCGGATCTGCTCGGCATCACCGAGCTTCCGGCCGCGCTGCTGGTCGGCTACAACTCCCTCTTCGATGCCGAGGGGAAGGTCATCGAGTACGGCGAGTACCTCACCCACGGCGATCGCTTCACCTGCTACACCTACCGGCGCCCCCGCGACTGACGCCCGTGCCCGGCCGCTCCGGTTTCGGGGAGGCCGGGCTCTCGTCCTGGTGTTGCTCACTCTCCCGCCGGGGCGTCCTCCCGCAGGACGAACCACACTTCCTTGCCGATGGGCCGGAGCTCGTCCCACAGCAGCGTGACCCCTGAAGCGTGCGCGAGGCGGTGTACGAGTGTGAGTCCCCGGCCGTTCTCCGCGTCGGCGCGGGCGCTGCGCGGCCGCGGCAGCCGCCCGGGATCGTTGTCGCGCACGGCCGCCACGACGCTGCCGTTGAGGGGGGCCATGCCGCCGAGGAGTTGTCCGACGGTGCGCCAGGCGCGACTTGGTGCAGAGCTGCGCAAGCTTCGCGAGAAGGCCGGCTTGTCCGGCAGTCAGGTGGCCGCGTTGCTGGGTGGTGAACGCGCCCAGATCAGCCACTTGGAGTCAGGCCGTTACGGCGTCAGCGCTGAGCGGGTACGGCGGCTGGCCGCCCTGTACTCGGCGACGGACAAGCATCTCATCGACGTCCTGGTCGGCATGGCAGAGGAACGCGGAAGGGGGTGGTGGGAGGAGTATCGCGGGAGGCTTTCGCCGGGCTTCCTGGACCTGTCGGAGCTTGAGCACCACGCAACCTTTCTGCGCTCGGTCCGCATGCTTCACGTCCCGGGCCTGTGCCAGACGGCGGAATACGCACGTGAGTTGATGCGCAGCAGCATTGCCACGCTGCCGGTCGCCGAGCTGGATGCCCGGGTTGAGCACCGCATGAGGCGGCGCGACGTTTTCGATCGCCCGGCGCCGCCGAAGTTCGATGCCTTCATCCATGAAGCCGCGTTGCGCATGCGGTATTGCGAACCGGATGTCATGCGTGCGCAGCTGGAGTTCCTGCACGAGATGTCCCGCTGGCCGACCGTGTCGATCCGGGTCATTCCATTCGACGCGCAGATCACCGGCTCGGCCCACTCGGTGCTCTACGTCGGCGGGCCGATCCCGCAGCTGGACACGGTGCAGATCGACAGCGCCTTCGACGGCGGCTTCCTGGACGCGGAGGCTCAGCTCGCCAGGTACCGAACGCTGTTGGATGCAGTGGAGGGGATTGCGCTTGGCGTCGATGCGTCGAGCAAATTTATTGAACGTATCGCCGAGGGAATGTGAGTCAATGCCATGACCGGCGCAACACCCTGGCAGAAGTCCTCGTACTCCGGGGCGGACAACAATCAAGACTGCGTCGAGATAGCGGCGCACCCCACAGGGGTCCTGATACGCGAGAGCGACGCTCCGGGCGTGACCGCGAGAGCGGACCGAGTCGGCTTCGCCGCACTGATCGCCGGAGTGAAAGCCGGCTGCTTCGACCGCTAGGGCTCGCGGAGCCCTGGTCGGCGAACTCACTTTCGGGCCACTGTGTGCCCCATTCACCCGCGCCGCGCAGCAAGCGCACGGCATAGTCGAGGCATGGCCAAGACGTTCACGACCACGATCGGCGGGCGAACTGTCGAGCTGCCCGGCACGATCCGCACCATCCGTGAAGCGCTGCCCGCCGAGCAGCGCGAGGAGTTCGAGCGCGAGGCGGAGCAGGCCGGTGCGGACGAGATTTCCGGTGTGCTGGCCCGCTGGGCCCTGCGGACCCCGCAGGCGCACGACCCGGAAGAGGAGGCGCTGATCGCGCGTCTGAAGGCCGGCGACCTCTCCGGAGTACGTTTCGACGATGAGGACGATGAGTACAGGAGTGCCGGTTGACCTACCGCATCGCCTATACCGACGACGCCGGAGTCCAACGTCGGAGCCTGGCCGCTGAGCGGCGCAAACTCGTCGAGAACGGCATGACCGCCCTGGCGCAGAACCCGTACGGCTGTGGCTCCAGTGCGGTCCGCGGCGACCGTGACCGTCGCGACGCGACAATCGGCAACGTCGCCTTCATCACCTACCTGATCAGCACCTCTGTCGTGACCGTGACCGTGGTCAAGCTGGTGCCCCTGCCGTAGAGCCCACGCGAGGAAGAGGTTCCCCGGATCCGGGGAACCGCCCGCAGGGGAGGCTCCGGCGATCGCGCGGACCGTCACACCATCCCCCACCACACAGCGCAAGCGCCCCCTCACCCAAGAAGTGAGAGATCAAATTCCGGTACCCCTTGCCGTTTACCACGGCCTTAACCTACGGTGTCGTAACCTACGGATCCGTAAGTAAGATCATTCCCCCCCCGCCTGGAGCTGTCTGTGACCATCGCCCCCCTCCGCCACCACGCCCGGGCCGTGTGGAGCGACAGCCGACTGCTGTACGCGCTCGAAGAGGTCGTGGAAACCGAGCTCAACAGGCATCTGAAGGTCGCCAAGGAATGGATGCCGCACGAGTACGTGCCGTGGAGCGACGGGCGGAACTTCGACGGGGTGATGGGCGGCGAGGCGTGGGCGCCCGAGCAGTCCAAGGTCACCGACATCGGGCGCACCGCCCTGATCGTCAACCTGCTGACCGAGGACAACCTCCCCAGCTACCACCACGAGATCGCCTCGCTCTTCGGCCGCGACGGCGCCTGGGGCACCTGGGTGCACCGCTGGACCGCGGAGGAGGGCCGGCACGGCATCGTCATGCGCGACTACCTGCTGACCTCGCGGGCCGTCGACCCGGTCGCGCTGGAACGGTTCCGGATGGAGCACATGTCGGAGGGCTTCGAGTCCGACAACCGGCACAGCATGCTGCACTCGGTCGCGTACGTCGCCTTCCAGGAGCTGGCCACCCGCATCTCGCACCGCAACACCGGCCACCACTCCGGCGACCCCGTCTGCGACCGCATGCTCGCCCGCATCGCCACGGACGAGAACCTGCACATGGTCTTCTACCGGAACCTGCTGGGGAAGGCCTTCGAGCTGGCCCCCGACCAGACCATGAGCGCGGTGCGCGACGTCGTCGTCGGCTTCCGGATGCCCGGCCACGGCATCCCCGGCTTCGAGCGGGCCGCCGCGCAGATGGCCATCGGCGGGATCTACAACCTCCGCATCCACCACGACGACGTGCTCCAGCCGGTGCTGCGCTTCCTGAAGGTGCTGGAGATCACCGGCCTGGGCCCGGACGGCCTGCGCGCCCAGGAGGAGCTCGGCCTCTACATGGGCGGCCTGAACGCCGAGGCCACGAAGTTCGACGAGCGCCGCGAGGCCCTGCTCGCCCGCCGCAAGGCCCGCGCGGAAAAGGCCTGAGCCCCCGGAGGCGCTCGGTCACCTGTCCGTTCCCCGGACAACGGATTGGACTTTTGAGGCACCCAGCACCACATGATGGAGCCGCACATACAGGCGTACAGGAGTAGGGAGTACCCGTGAGGATCGGAATCGTCGGAGCCACCGGCCAGGTCGGCGGAGTCATGCGCAAGATCCTCGCCGAGCGGGTCACGACCGGCCCCATCGGTGAGATCACCGAGCTGCGCCTGTTCGCCTCCGCGCGGTCCGCCGGTTCCACGCTCCCGTGGCAGGGCACGGAGATCACCGTCGAGGACGCCGCCACCGCGGACTACTCCGGCCTCGACATCGTGCTCTTCTCCGCCGGCGGCGCCACCTCGCGCGCGCTCGCGGAGAAGGTCGCGGCCCAGGGCCCCGTCGTGATCGACAACTCCTCCGCCTGGCGCATGGACCCCGAGGTCCCGCTCGTCGTCTCCGAGGTCAACCCGGACGCGATCGCGAACCGCCCCAAGGGCATCATCGCCAACCCCAACTGCACCACCATGGCCGCCATGCCCGTGCTGCGCCCGCTGCACGACGAGGCCGGCCTGACCGCGCTGATCGCCACCACCTACCAGGCCGTCTCCGGCTCGGGCCTCGCCGGCGTGGCGGAGCTGGACGGCCAGGTGCGCGCCGTCTCCGACCGGGCGCCGGAGCTCACGCACGACGGCGAGGCCGTCGAGTTCCCCGAGCCCGCGGTCTACAAGCGCCCCATCGCCTTCAACGTGCTGCCCCTGGCCGGCAGCATCGTCGACGACGGCCGCTTCGAGACGGACGAGGAGCAGAAGCTCCGCAACGAGTCCCGCAAGATCCTCGGCATCCCGGAGCTCAAGGTCTCCGGCACCTGCGTGCGCGTCCCGGTCTTCTCCGGCCACTCCCTCCAGGTCAACGCCCGCTTCGCGCGCCCGCTGAGCGTCGAGCGCGCCCACGAGCTGCTGGGGGGCGCCCCCGGCGTCGAGCTGTCCGAGATCCCCACGCCGCTCCAGGCGGCCGGCAAGGACGCCTCGTACGTGGGCCGGATCCGCGCCGACGAGACCGCGGAGAACGGCCTCGCGCTCTTCCTCTCCAACGACAACCTCCGCAAGGGCGCGGCGCTCAACGCCGTCCAGATCGCGGAGCTGGTCGCCGCGGAGCTCCGCGGCTGATCCGCACGCGAGCAGCGAAGGGCCGGGCGCACCGCGTCCGGCCCTTCGCGCTGTCCGCACCCCGGTCCCCGTCCGCCCCGGAGGCGGCATGGAAGGATGGCTCGGACGTCGCAATGTAGAAGGAGATGCCCAGGTGCCTGGAACGAATCTGACCCGCGAAGAGGCGCAGCGGCGCGCGCAGCTGCTCACCGTCGACTCGTACGAGATCGATCTCGACCTCTCCGGTGCGCAGGAGGGCGGCACGTACCGCTCCGAGACCCTGGTGCGGTTCGAGGCGGCCGAGGCGGGCGCGGAGTCGTTCATCGACCTGGTGGCGCCGGCCGTGCGCGAGGTCGTGCTGAACGGGACCGCGCTGGACGTGGCCGCGGTGTTCGCCGACAGCCGCATCGCGCTGCCCGGCCTGCTCGCCGGGCGCAACGAGCTGAAGGTCGTCGCGGACTGCGCCTACACCAACACCGGTGAGGGCCTGCACCGGTTCGTCGACCCGGTCGACGAGCAGGCTTATCTCTACACGCAGTTCGAGGTGCCGGACGCGCGCCGCGTCTTCGCCTCCTTCGAACAGCCCGACCTGAAGGCGACGTTCCAATTCACCGTGAAGGCCCCCGAGGGCTGGACCGTGATCTCCAACTCGCCGACGCCCGAGCGCCCCGCCGACAACGTCTGGCGCTTCGAGCCGACCCCGCGGATCTCCACGTACATCACCGCGCTGATCGCCGGCCCGTACCACAGCGTGCACAGCTCCTACGAGAAGGACGGCCGCGGCATCCCGCTGGGCATCTACTGCCGGCCGTCGCTGGCGGAGTTCCTGGACGCGGACGCCGTCTTCGAGGTGACGCGCCAGGGCTTCGAGTGGTTCGAGGAGAAGTTCGCCTACGACTACCCCTTCGCCAAGTACGACCAGCTCTTCGTGCCGGAGTTCAACGCGGGCGCGATGGAGAACGCGGGCGCGGTCACCATCCGCGACCAGTACGTCTTCCGCTCCAAGGTGACGGACGCGGCGTACGAGGCGCGGGCCGAGACGATCCTCCACGAGCTGGCCCACATGTGGTTCGGCGACCTGGTCACCATGGAGTGGTGGAACGACCTGTGGCTGAACGAGTCGTTCGCCACCTACACCTCGATCGCCTGCCAGGCGGACGCGCCGGGCTCGAAGTGGCCGCAGGCGTGGACGACGTTCGCCAACTCCATGAAGACGTGGGCCTACCGGCAGGACCAGCTGCCCTCGACCCACCCGATCATGGCCGAGATCCGCGACCTGGACGACGTGCTCGTCAACTTCGACGGCATCACCTACGCCAAGGGCGCGTCCGTCCTCAAGCAGCTCGTGGCCTACGTGGGCCAGGACGAGTTCTTCAAGGGCGTGCAGGCGTACTTCAAGGCGCACGCCTATGGCAACACCCGCCTGTCCGACCTGCTGGGCGCGCTGGAGGAGACCTCCGGCCGTGACCTGAAGACCTGGTCGAAGGCGTGGCTGGAGACGGCCGGCATCAACATCCTGCGCCCCGAGATCGAGGTCGCCGAGGACGGCACGATCACCTCCTTCGCCGTCCGCCAGGAGGCCCCCGCGCTGCCCGCCGGCGCCAAGGGCGAGCCGACGCTCCGCCCGCACCGCATCGCGATCGGCCTGTACGAGCTCCAGGGCGGCAAGCTGGTGCGCACGGAGCGCATCGAGCTGGACGTCGACGGCGAGCTGACGCCGGTCGAGGCGCTGGTGGGCACCAAGCGGCCCGCCGTCGTGCTCCTCAACGACGACGACCTGTCGTACGCGAAGGTGCGCCTGGACGAGGAGTCCCTGCGGGTCGTCACCGCCCACCTGGGCGACTTCGCCGAGTCCCTGCCCCGGGCGCTGTGCTGGGCCTCCGCCTGGGACATGACGCGCGACGGCGAGCTCGCCACCCGCGACTACCTCTCGCTGGTGCTCTCGGGCATCACCAAGGAGTCGGACATCGGCGTCGTCCAGTCGCTCCAGCGGCAGACGAAGCTGGCCCTGGACCTCTACGCGGCCCCCGACTGGCGCGAGAAGGGCCTGGCCACCTGGACCGACGCGGCGCTGGAGCAGCTGCGCGCGGCCGAGCCGGGCAGCGACCACCAGCTGTCGTGGGCACGCACCTTCGCGGCCACCGCCCGCACGCCCGAGCAGCTCGACCTGCTCCGGGCGCTGCTGGACGGCACGGAGACGATCGACGGCCTCGCCGTCGACACCGACCTGCGCTGGACGCTGCTGGAGCGGCTCGCCGCCACCGGCCGCGCCGACGAGCCGGAGATCGCCGCCGAGCTGGAGCGCGACAGGACGTCGGCGGGCGAGCGGCACGCCGCCGCGGCCCGTGCCGCCCGGCCGACGGCCGAGGCCAAGGCACAGACATGGGCGCAGGTCGTCGAGTCCGACAAGCTGCCCAACGCGGTGCAGGAAGCGGTCATCGGCGGCTTCGTCCAGACCGACCAGCGCGAACTGCTCGCCCCCTACAGCGAAAGGTACTTCGCCGTGGTCAAGGGCATCTGGGAGAGCCGCAGCCACGAGATCGCCCAGCAGATCGTGGTCGGCCTCTACCCCGCCCTGCTGGTCTCGCGGGAGACGCTGGACGCCACCGACGCGTGGCTGGCCTCCGCCGAGCCCAACGCGGCCCTGCGGCGCCTGGTCACCGAGTCGCGCGCGGGCGTGGAGCGCGCTCTGAAGGCACAGGCCGCGGACGCGGCCGCCGCCTGAGCATGACAGCGAGCGCCGGGCTGGCCTGGAGGGCCCGCCCGGCGCTCGCCGGTTTTTCACGCGGGTCAGCTCGCCTTGACGCCCTGGGCGGTGAGCGTCAGGGCGTACGGGTTCTCCAGGAGCGGTGACGTCCGGCGGGACTCCACCTCGATCTCCCAGACGCCGGGGACCGGGTCGGTGTAGCTCCGGCCCTCGGGGCGGCAGGTGTTCGCCGGGTTGGGGTAGTTCGGGTAGCAGTTGACCGTGGAGGTCGGGTCGACCGGTACGCCGTAGGGGTTGATCGCGATGAAGCGGGTCTGGCTGCCCGCCGCGAGACCGCCGAGGGCGACGTCCAGCGACTTCGCGCCCTTCGGCACGGTCACGAAGTAGGAGGTCGTGGCGTTGCGCACGGCCTTGCCCGACTTCTGGAGCGCGTAGGAGGGGGCGGCGAGCGGCTCGGCGGCGATCACGGTGGTCATGATCTGCTGGTCGATGCCCTCGGTGCGGTCGTCGTCCACGGTGAGGATCGCGCTGTGCAGCCCGGCGGTCCGCGCCTTGGCCCTGACTTTGACGGTCACCGGCTTGTTCAGCGGCAGCTTGACCTCGTCCGGGCTCGCGAGCCTGAAGGTGCCGTCGTTGTTCCGCCACTTCAGCTCGTGCCACACGGCCTTGTCCGGGCCCGAGGTGCGGGTGACGGTCACGTCGTACGTCCGGGTCTCACCCGGCTTCAGGCCGCCCTCGCGGTCGTAGATCCCGGTGCCGGAGCCCGGGGTCTTCAGCTTGCCGGAGAGCGCGGTGGAGACCGGCGCCCGCACCGTGTAGGTGTGCGCGGTCGCGTGGTCGCGCAGCGCGTCCCAGGCGTCCTCGATATTGATCAGGCCCGCGCCCTGCTCGTACGCCTGCACGCCCTTGATCTGCTTGGCGGTGCTGGTCAGCGCGGTGCGCAGGTCGGCGGGGGTGAGCTTCATCCGCTTCTGCTTGGCGGCCGAGATCAGCAGCGCGGAGGCGCCGGTGGCCTGCGGGGAGGCCATCGAGGTGCCCTGGAGCATGCCGTAGCCGGGCGGGAGGGCGTAGCCGGCCTCCTTGACGGGGGCGCCGGGCTCCCAGGTGGGCGTGGTGTTGATGGAGGCGCCCGGCGCGGTGAGCGTGGGCGTGAAGCCGCCGTCCTCGCGCGGGCCGCGGGAGGAGAACGGCATCATCGCGTATGCCGTCTTGACCTCGGAGCCGTAGTTCGCGGCCCAGGTCTGCTTCGACACGGACGCGCCGACGCTGATGACCTTGTCGGCCAGGCCGGGGTCGCCGATGGTGTTGGCGCCGGGGCCGCTGTTGCCCGCGGAGATCACCAGCTGCACGCCGTAGGTGTCGATGAGGCGGGTGTAGAGCTCGGCGCGGGCGTTGTTGCCGTCGTTGAGCGCGGGGAGGCCGCCGATCGACATGTTGACGATGTCGACGCCGCGGTTGACGACGAGGTCGATCATGCCCTCGGTGAGCGCCACGTTGGTGCAGCCGCCGCTCCAGGTGCAGGCGCGCGAGGAGACCAGCTTGGCGCCGGGCGCAGCGCCGTTCATCCTCCCGCCGAACAGCCCGTTGGCGGCGGTGATGCCCGCGACGTGCGTGCCGTGCTCGGACTCGATGACGCCGATGTTGACGAAGTCGGCCTTCTTGCCGACCCAGTCGCCGCCCTTGGGGTCCATCGGCACGTCCTTGCGGACCTGCACGACGAAGGGGATGCGCTCGGCGATCGGGGTGGCGGGGTCGTCCTTGCCGAAGTAACCGACCTGGAAGCCGTCCTTGTACGGCTTCATCTCTTCGTCGTCCGAGAAGTCGCCGTTGTCGTTCAGATCGACGCGGACGGTGCCCCTGGCCTTGTCGTAGAGCACCGCCCAGGAGTCGGTGGTGTCGCCGTCCCGGTTGAGATCGCCGTTCATGTCGCCACCGGTGGTGGCGCTCTCGCGGAAGAGCGCGACCTCGTAGGCGCCGTTGCCCGGCGCGGTGTACGTGCGGCCGCCGAAGGCGAAGCTCGGGCCGGTGACCTCGGACGTCATCGGCAGCCAGGTGTCGTCCTTGTCGGTCAGCGGGTCGGTGGCCGTGACCCAGTCGACGATCTTGCGCTCGCCCGTGGTCGTCCGCTGGAGCGCCGGATGGCCGAGGTCGATGCCGGAGTCGAGGATGCCGATGGTCACGCCGCGGCCGTCGGCCTGGGGGTGGTCCTCGACGAAGTCGACGGCGCCGGTCTCGAAGGCCGGCTGGTAGGGATTCTTCGCGGGGGTGTCCTTGCCCGGACCGGGGTAGGAGCCCGCCTTCCGGCCCTTGGCGCCCTGGACGGAGTCGGCCCGCGGCGAGGGGTCGGGGAGCTTGATCTCCTGCTTGAGGTCGATGCCGTGCACGGAGCCCAGCTTCTGCGCCTCGGCGATCGCGGCGTCGGCCTTCGGGGTCGGCACGGTGGCCCGGACGTAGCCGAGCTTGTCGTAGGTCTGCCCGACCGAGGCGCCCTTGATGGCGTCGAGCTTCCCGGCGACCTGGGCGGTCTTGCCGGGAGCGGTCGCGATCATCATCGTGACGGTCGCGTCGCCGTCGGCCTTGGCGCCGGCGAGCAGGGCGGCGTTGTGCGAACCGAGCTGGGAGGGAGCCGAGTTGGGGCCCTGCGCGGGGGAGGGGTCCGAGGCGAGCGCGGGGGCGGCGCCCGCCGCGGTGAGCGCGGCCACCAGGGCGGCCGCGGTGGCTATTCGGGTCAGGGGGCGCGGCGTGCGTCTCGCGCCGTCGAGGGGCGCGGAGAGGTCTGCGGGGGTCATGAACATCCCTAGCTGGGTTGACGGCAGGGGCGGGCTGTACAGCGGGCGTCCGGAAATCGGAGCCGGGAATCCGATCACTTTTATGGAAGTGACGGGGGTTTGGGGAGAGTTGCCGGTGAGGGAAAGTGAGAGTGGCGTAAACCCGCCATCCACCACACGGGAGGAAGCGTGCCGAAGGCCGTGAAGCGGTCAGGGGGCTTCCCGCGCCCCGGCGGCTGTAGCGCAAACGGGCTACACCGTGGGCCCCAATGCCGCCCGGGTGTTCCCCACGCGGGTGAACGCTGAGTGAGCGTCAGCTCGCACGGGGACGAGTGGTGTATGTCGATTCGCAATCGCCATGATCGATGTGAGGTGATCGGCGGCGGCCGTTGCGGTCGCGTTCACGCCCACGCCACCCCCACTGCCAACCATCCTCAGTGACAGGAGCCAGGACCGCACGGACCGCATCGCAGGACCGCCGTCAAGCCCAGCATTCGCGATCGCACTCGGGGAGACCGCATATGTACCGCAGATCTGACGGACCCGCAGCCGCCAGCCTCGACCGCCGTACGTTCCTCGCCGCGGCCGGCGCCGTGACCACCGCCACCGGCATCGGCATGGCCCTGGGATCGGACGGCCGCGCGGCGGCCACCGGGCCGGACGACGCCGCGGCCGCCTCGGCCAGGCAGGCGGGGGCCGCCGCCGCGGGCGCCCCCACGGGCGCGGGCACCACCCTCGCCTCCGTCGCGGCACCCCGCGGCAGCGGCGGCTACCGGCGGCTCGGCGACGGCCCCGGCTGGCCCCGCGTCACGCGCTCCGAGCTGGCCGCCGGGAAGAGCGGCCGGGAGGACCGGCGCTCCACGCTGGCCTCCTTCGTCCAGTTCACCGACCTCCACCTCACGGACGTCCAGCACCCGCTGCGTTACGAGTTCTTCCGCGCGGGGGAGCCCGGGGCCTGGCGCCCGCACGAGGCGCTCACCCTGCCCGGGGTGGTCTCCCTCGTCGAGCGCGTCAACAAGGTCCGCCGCGGCCCGGCCACCGGCACGCCGCTGAGCTTCGTCATCACCACCGGCGACAACGGTGACGAGAACGCGAAGATCGAGGTCGAGTGGTTCCTCACCGCCCTCAGCGGCGGCCGGATGAACCCCAACACCGGCGACCCGCGGCACTACGAAGGCGTGCAGAACAGCGGGCTCAAGCTCTTCTGGCACCCCGAGAGCGCCCTGCGCGACCAGGACAAGCAGCTCGGCTACCCCCGCATCGACGGCTATCTCGCCGCCGCCACCCGCAGCGTCAACAGCCCCGGCCTGAACATCCCGTGGTACTCCACCTTCGGCAACCACGACCTGCTGTCCGGCGGCTGCTACCCCGCCGCGGGCTCCTTCATCCAGGACGCCGCCGTCGGCGACAAGAAGCTCCAGATCATCTCCGCCGCCGACGCGAAGTGGCTGATGGACGGCGAGTCCAAGGGCGCCGACCCCAAGGGCGAGCGCATCCGCGAGCTGCTGCGCGTCCACAAGAAGGAGATGCGCACCGTCACCCCCGACCCGCGCCGGGTCCCGCTCACCGCCCAGCAGTACGTCTCCGCCCACCTCGACCGCAAATACACCGGCCACGGGCCCGTGGGCCACGGCTACACCCGCGACAACCTCGACTCCGGCGAGCTCTACTACGCCTTCAAGGTCTCCGACGACGTCGTCGGCATCAGCCTCGACTCGACCGACCCCGGAGGCCACTACCAGGGTTCGCTGGGCACCTCCCAACTCCTGTGGCTGGACCGGACGCTGCGGAGGTTCCGCGACAAGTACGCGCTCGTCTTCAGCCACCACCCGAGCTGGAGCATGGACAACCTCACCCCCGACCCCCGGCGCCCCGACGAGGACCGGCACGACGGCAATGAGCTGATCCAGCTCCTGCAGAGCCACAACAACGTCCTGGCCTGGATCAACGGGCACAGCCACCGCAACCGCATCCGGCCGCGCGGCACCTTCTGGGAGATCGCCACCGCCTCCCACGTCGACTACCCCCAGCTGGCACGGATCATCGAGGTCACGGACAACCACGACGGCACCGTGTCCCTCTTCACCACGCTCATCGAGTCCGCCGCCCCCTACCGCACCGACTTCCACGACCTCTCCCAGACCGGCCTCGCCTCCCTCTACCGCGAGCTGGCCTTCAACGCCCCCGGCTCGGACACCTCCCTCGGCGGCGCGGCCGGCGACCGCAACACCGAGCTGCTGCTCCCCAGGCGCTGAACCCCGCGGCGGCTCAGCGCGGCAGGACCACGAGATAGGCGGCGGGATCGCGGTCGGCCGACGCCATCAGGGCGGTACGGATCACCGCGGCCTGCTGCTCGGGGGCGTCCCGCAGCTTCTTCGGCGTCAGGTGCACCACCGTGATGCCGAGCCGCTCCAGGTGCTCGCGCTTGCGGTACTGCTGCGACCACAGCGCCTCGTCGTCCTGGCGCGGGGTCCGCGAATCGATCTCCAGCGCGACGCTGTGCTCGGGCCAGAACGCGTCCACCCCGCCGAGGCACGGGCCGCCGGGCAGCCGGAGGTCCACGTTCCACAGCGGCATCGGCAGCCGGTGCTCGCTCACCAGGCCGTACAGCCGGCCCTCCGCGACGGCCCGGCTCTCGGCGAGCAGCGTGTCCACGGCGTCCACCACGTGCGGCCGGCTCAGCAGCCGGGCCCGCGTCAACTCCCGTACGATCGCCTGCGCTTCGCAGTGCCCGCCGCGCACGGCCTCCGTCAGCACCCTGCGTACCGTGGACGCGTCGGTGAGCTCGGCGACGGCGTCCGCCACGGCGCGTGCGACGGGCGCGACGGGGATGCCCGTCAGCTGCTGCGGGTGCGGCAGGATGTGCGCCCGCACGAGCCGGACGAACCCGGTGCTGCGCAGCCGGCGGGTGCGCGGCACGAGCACGTCGAGGTGGTCGAGGGAGAGCAGCGGGGGGACGGAGGTGAAGCGGTGCAGGGCGAGCGCCGCCATCCCGGTGATCATCGCCTCGCCGTACGAGCCCGCCGCGGCCCGGCGGGCGGCGGCCGTCGCCGTGCCCGGGCCGGGCTGCGCGGGCGGGCCCTGGGTGCGCGGCACGGTGTACATCAGGGCGGCGTGCAGCCGCTCCTCGCTGGTGGCGGGCCCGGTGCGGAGCAGGAACACGCCGGGAAGCAGCTGCTGCCAGGGCCCGCCGGGGCGGCACCGCTCGGCGACGACGGCGCCCGGCACTCCGTGGTCGCGGAGCTGACGCGACGTCATGACGCGGTGGCGCACGTCCGACAGGTGGTGCAGGGGGCGGGGCGAGAGAGGGGTTCCGTGATTCATGCTCTGCCAGTGCCGCTGTTCCCGGCGGCTCTAACCTGGTGTTACAGGCCCGTAGGCAAACCCGGACAACTCTGTCCTAAAGTACGGGCGTTCGATGGCCGAGGAGGATTTCCCCGGCCCCGAACGCCCGTCCGTTCAAGAAGCCGTCCGGCCGCGGCCCGGTCAGGCTGCCCCGGCGGCGGCCGTGTCACACCCCTGGGCCCGCAGGGCCCGCGCCAGGTCGTCGCGGGCCTCCAGCACCAGGCGGCGCAGCGCGGGGGCCGCGTCCTCGTGCGCGGACAGCCACTCGTCCGTCAGGTCCAGCGTCCGCCGGTCCCCCTGGAGCATCGGGAAGAGGCCGCGCACGACGGCCATCGCGATCTCGATCGACCGCTCCCGCCAGATGCGCTCGATCTCCTTGAAGTACCGCTCCGCGTAAGGGGCCAGCAGGGGGCGCTGCCCCGGCTGGTTCCAGCCCGCGATGGTCGCCTCGGCGAGCGCGTTGGAGAGCGTGTCGGACTCCACCACGGCGGCCCACGCCTCCGCCTTGACCTCGGCGGACGGCCGGGCCGCCAGGCAGCGCACCTGGTGCCGCTTGCCGGAGGCGGTGTTGTCCCGCGCCAGCTCGGCCGTCAGCGCGGACTCGTCGGCCGCGCCCCGCGCGGCGAGCGTGCCGAGGAACGCCCAGCGCAGCTCCTGGTCGACCTCCAGCCCGTCGATCTTCCCCGCCCCGTCCAGCAGCTCGCGCAGCAGCTGGAGGTCGGACTCCGCGGTGGCCATTTGCGCGAAGAACCGCGCCCACGCCAGCTGGTGGCCGCTGCCGGGCTCGGCGAGCCGCAGCTCGCGCAGCGCGCTCCCGGCGAGGGCCCGCCCGCCCGCGTCGCGCCACTCGGGGGTGGCGTAGTGCACCAGGGCGGACTGCGCCCAGTTCTGCACCATCTGGAGCACGCCGATCTCGGTCTCGGCTCCGGCGAAGCGCTCGACGAGGCCGGTGAAGTCGCGGGCGGGCATCAGCCCGTCGCGCGTGAGGTTCCACAGCGCCGACCAGCACAGGGCGCGCGCGAGCGGGTCGGTGAGCTCGCCCAGGTGCCTGCGCAGGGTGTCCAGCGAGACCTCGTCGAAGCGGATCTTGCAGAAGGTGAGGTCGTCGTCGTTGACCAGCACGAGCTCCGGCCGCTCGGCCCCGGCGAGTTCGGTGACGACCGTACGGGGACCGGCGACGTCCACCTCCGCGCGGGCGTAGCGCGCGAGGGCGCCGTCGGACTCGCGGCGGCGGTAGAGACCCACGGCCACGCGGTGCGGGCGCAGCGTGGGGTGCCCCTCGGGCGCCTCCTGGACGATCGCCAGCTCGGTGACCCGGTCGGCGGCGTCGCAGGTGACCAGCGGGGTGAGGGAGTTGACGCCCGCGGTCTGCAGCCAGGAGCGCGACCAGCCGGCCATGTCCCGGCCCGAGGTCTCCTCCAGCACGGCCAGCAGGTCGGTGAGCCGCGTGTTGCCGTAGGCGTGACGCTTGAAGTAGCGGCGGGCGCCCTCGAAGAAGGCGTCCCGGCCCACGTAGGCGACGAGCTGCTTGAGCACCGAGGCGCCCTTGGAGTAGGTGATGCCGTCGAAGTTCAGCTTGGCGTCCTCCAGGTCACGGATGTCGGCCGTGACGGGGTGGGTGGAGGGCAGCTGATCGGCGCGGTACGCCCAGGACTTGCGCTGGTTGGCGAAGGTGATCCAGGCGTTGTCGTAGCGCGTCGCCTCGACCTGCGAGAAGGAGCCCATGAAGTCGGCGAAGGACTCCTTGAGCCACAGGTCGTCCCACCACTCCATGGTCACCAGGTCGCCGAACCACATGTGCGCCATCTCGTGCAGGATGACGTTTGCCCGCCGCTCGTACGACGACGTGGTCACCTTGCCGCGGAAGACGAACTCCTCCCGGAAGGTCACGCACCCGGGGTTCTCCATCGCGCCGATGTTGTACTCCGGCACGAACGCCTGGTCGTACTTCCCGAAGGGATACGGGTAGTCGAAGTGGTCGTGGAAGAAGTCCAGGCCCTGCTTGGTGACGGTGAAGATCTCGTCGGCGTCGAAGTGCCGCGCGAGGCCCTTGCGGCAGAGCGCGCCCAGCGGGATCTCCAGGACCGTGCCGTCCTCGAACGTACGGCTGTAGTGGTCGCGGACCACGTGGTACGGACCGGCGACCACGGCCGTGATGTACGTCGAGATCGGCCGCGTCGGCACGAAGTCCCAGGTGGCCGCGGTGGGGCCGATGGACCTGGGCTCGCCGGCCGCCTCGCCGTTGCTGAGCACGGTCCAGCCGGCGGGCGCGGTCACCGAGAAGGTGAAGGGCGCCTTCAGGTCGGGCTGCTCGAAGTTCGCGAAGACGCGGCGGGCGTCGGCCGGCTCGTACTGCGTGTAGAGATAGACCTCGCCGTCCTCCGGGTCGACGAAGCGGTGCAGGCCCTCGCCGGTCCGGCTGTACGCGCACTGGGCGTCCACGACCAGGACGTTCTCGGCGGCGAGCGAGGGCAGCGCGACGCGCGTCCCGTCGAAGACCGCCGCGGGGTCGAGCTCCTCGCCGTTGAGGGTCACGGCGGTGACCGACGGCGCCACCAGGTCGGCGAAGCTGCCGGCCCCCGGCTCGGAGCAGCGGAAGCGGATCGTGGTCACTGAGCGGAACGTGCGGTTCTCGGGGCCCGCGCCCACCGCGGACCGCAGGTCGAGCGCCACCTCATAGGCGTCCACCGCCAGCAGCCTGGCCCGGCCGCGGGCTTCCTCACGGGTCAGATTCTCACCGGGCACAAGGGCTCCCCGTCTTCGTGTCGGATCTTGGACAACGCTGGAATGATGGCATGGGGGCTGTTGTTGAATCTGCTACTGACCAGCTCGGATGAGCTCTCATGAGGAGATTCGCGTGACCGCTTCGGAGAAGACCGTCGCAGACTTCTGGTTCGACCCCCTGTGCCCGTGGGCGTGGGTGACCTCCCGATGGATGCTGGAGGTCGAGAAGGTACGGCCCGTCGAGGTTCGGTGGCACGTCATGAGCCTGGCCGTTCTCAACGAGAACAAACTGGATGAGCTGCCCGAGCAGTACCGCGAGAACATGCTCCCCGGCGGCCCGGCCTGGGCGCCGGTGCGCGTCTGCATCGCGGCCGAGCAGAAGCACGGCCCGGAGGTCCTCGGCGCGCTCTACACCGCGCTGGGCAACCGCTTCCACGTGCAGGGTCTGCCGCGCGACCGCGAGACGATCGAGGCCGCGCTGGTGGAGGCCGGTCTCCCGGTGGAGCTGGCGGAGGCCGGTTACAGCGACGCCTTCGACGAGCAGCTGCGCGCCTCCCACAACGAGGGCATCGAGAAGGTCGGCCAGGACGTCGGCACCCCGGTCATCGCGGTGCCCGGCGCGGACGGCGAGCAGGTCGCCTTCTTCGGCCCGGTCGTCACCCCGGCACCCAAGGGCGAGGCCGCGGCCCGGCTGTGGGACGGCACCCTGCTGGTCGCCTCGACCCCGGGCTTCTACGAGCTGAAGCGCACGCGCACCCAGGGCCCCGTCTTCGACTGACGGCTCCGCTCGACGGGCGGCTCCCGATCGGGTCCCTTAATGTCCCGGTATGGGCAAGACGGAGCTTTCCCGGCCGCTCGGCCGCACGGGCGGCCGAGCGGACACGGAGCCGCCGGGCGGCAGCACCGCCGCCCGCTTCGCCGACCGGCCCGTCCGCCCGCACGACCTGGTGACGCGCGCCTTCTGCCGTGCCCTGCCGCCCCTCTGCGCCGCGCTGGGCCTGCGGCAGACGGCCGCCACCCTGCGGCACTACCTGCGCGGCACCGGCACGCCCTACCGGGTGGACGCCGCCCTGCTCCTCGCCCTCCCGGAGGTACGCTCCGCCGCCGAGGAACAGCTCGCCCGCTGGCGCACCGAAGCGCTCGCCCGCTGGCGCGGCGCCCCTTCCGCGTACCCCGCCGACAGCGGCTGGCGCGCCGTGACACTGCCCCGGCGCGGCGCCCTCGACTGGTGGCTCGCGCTGCGCGCCGTCGACTACCGCCTGACGGGGACGGTGCGGGTGTCCTCCGGCGGGGAGGTGGTGGTCGACTACCGCTTCGCGGTGAGCAGGTGCCGGCGCTTCGCGGGGGGCCTCCACGAGGCGGGCCTCGCCCGTGAATTCCTGATCACGGGCGAGGCGTTCGGCCACGCGTGAGCGTCCCGCTGCTTGCGGCGCTTTGTTTCCCCTACCCCGCCCCTTCCCGGCGGCGTCTGATGTGCGGCTCCGCCGCGTGCGGGGCTTCGCCCCAGACCCCCTGACCGCGCTTCGCGCGGTGTCCTCAATCGCCGGACGGGCTGGATTTCACGGATCGTGGGTTCGTTGCCTGCGGGCCGCAGGGATTGCGGACTGCGGTCCGCGCATCCAGCCCGCCCGGCGCCGCAGGCTACGGACTACGGTCCGCAAAACCAGCCCGGCCGGCGCTTGAGGCCGCCCGCCGCAGGCGCATCGGACCCGCAGCCGGGGGGCTGGGGCACGAGCCCCAGTTCGGGAAGGGGCGGGGCTGGGGAACAAAAAAGAAAAAGCCCCCACGCGAACCACTCACGTGGGGGCTTCGCCTGCTGCGTGAAGGGTGAGAAGACGATCACGAAGCAGGACGCAGGGGGATTACGGCACCAGCAGCAGCGTGTTGCCCCGCTCCTTCGCCGCCGCGTACCGCGCGGCGACGTCCTGCCAGTTGACGACCTGCCACATGGCCTCGATGAAGTCCACCTTCTGGTTCTTGTACTGAAGGTAGAACGCGTGCTCCCACGCGTCGAAGACCAGGATCGGCACCGACCCCTGGCCGACGTTGCCCTGGTGGTCGTAGACCTGCTCGACGATGAGGCGGCCGCTGACCGGCTCGTAGGCGAGGACGCCCCAGCCGGAGCCCTGCGTGGTCGCCGAGGCCTTCGTGAGCTGGGCCTTGAACTTCGCGAAAGAGCCGAACGACTCGGCGATGGCGTCCGCCAGCTCGCCCACGCCGTCCTTGTCGAGCGGCTCACCGCCGCCGTCGCCGGTCATGTTCTGCCAGTAGATGCTGTGCAGGATGTGGCCGGAGAGGTGGAAGGCCAGGTTCTTCTCCAGGCCGTTGACAGCGCCCCACTGGTCCTTGTCGCGGGCCTCGGCGAGCTGCTCGAGGGTGTCGTTCGCGCCCTTGACGTACGCGGCGTGGTGCTTGTCGTGGTGCAGCTCGATGATCTTCGCGTCGATGACCGGCTGGAGCGCCGCGTAATCGTAAGGGAGTTCAGGAAGTGTGTAGATGGCCATGCCGAGCCCTCCGACTGCTTATTGCAATTAACTTGCAGGTAGACGCTATCAGCAAGTGCCTGCGAAAAGCGGTTCCGGGGGTGGGCTTGGGTCCAAAGACGGAGGCGGGGTAGGTCCTGAAGATCAGGACCTACCCCGCCTCGTGTGGGGGGCTGGTGTCGGAGCGTCAGATTCCGGTGACCGCGGCGCGGCGCGCCAGCATCCGCTGCCGGAGGTAGCCGAAGAGGGCGAGCGCCACGGTGAGCCCCGCGGTGGCCCACAGCTGGACGCGGGTGTCGTGCTCGCGCAGCATCAGCGCCAGGGTGCCGAGGATCCCGGCCAGGGCCAGGAAGGTCACGTAGGGGAAGAGCCACATCCGCACGACCAGCTTGTCCGGCGCCTCGCGCTCCAGGCGGCGGCGCATCAGCAGCTGGGTGACGGCGATGAACGCCCACACCACGAGCACGGCCGCGCCGGTCATGTAGAGCAGCCACTTGAAGACCGTGTCGGGCCACCAGTAGCTGAGCAGCACCGCGAAGAAGCCGAAGGCCGAGGAGGCCAGCACGGTCATCCGGGGCACGCCGCCGCTGACCTTGCCGAGGAAGCGCGGGCCCTCGCCGCGCTGGACCAGCGAGTACGACATCCGGGAGGCGCCGTAGATATTGGCGTTCATCGCGGAGAGCAGGGCGATCAGCACGATCACGTTCATGATCTGCCCGGCGGCGGGGATGTCGAGGTGGTCGAGGACGGCGACGTACGGGCCGGTCTCGGTGATCGACTTGTCGGTCCAGGGGATCAGCGTCACGACGACCAGCATCGAGCCGACGTAGAACAGGGCTATTCGCCACATCGCCGTGCGCACGGCCTTGGCGACGCCCTTGACGGGCTGCTCGGACTCCGCCGCCGCGATCGTCACCGTCTCCAGGCCGCCGTACGCGAAGACCGAGGCCAGCAGGCCGGCCGCGAGGCCGTCGGTGCCGCCGGGCAGGAAGCCGCCGTGGCCGGTGAGGTTGTCGGCACCCGGCGCCGAGGTGCCCGGCAGCAGGCCGAGGATGGCCAGCACACCCAGCACCAGGAAGAGGCCGATCGCGCCCACCTTCAGCGCGGCGAACCAGAACTCGAACTCACCGAAGTTGCTGACCGCCGCCAGGTTGGTGCCGCAGAAGACGGCCATGAAGATCAGGACCCACATCCAGGAGGGTGTGGAGGGGAACCACGAGACCATGATGTGGGCCGCCCCGATCGCCTCCACGGCGATGCCCACGCACAGCTCTACCCAGAACATCCACCCCACCGTGAACCCCGCCCACGGGCCCATGGCCCGCTCGGCGTGCACGGAGAAGGTGCCGGAGGCGGGGTTGGCCGCCGCCATCTCGCCCAGCATCCGCATCACCAGCATCACCAGCAGCCCGGAGGCGGCATAGGCGAGCACGATGCCCGGACCGGCCGCGGCGATGCCCGCGCCCGAACCGACGAAGAGACCGGCGCCGATCACACCGCCGAGGGCGATCATCGACAGATGGCGCTGCTTGAGGCCGTGCGACAGATCCGTGCCGCCCGGCTCCTGGTCGGTGACCTCGCCGCGCGGTGGCGCGGAAGAGGCCGCAGGTGTCCGAGTCATGATCGTGTGATTCCCGTGGGGTGAGAGCGGAAAAGTTGCCTCAGTGTGGAGGTCATGTTCGCTCAGGACAACAGTTGTGACATTGCTGTCCGATATCTAGACGGCAACGTCACAGACTGTGCACGACACATATCTCCGGAGACAACTGATTTGCCGCCGGAACGGACGAAACGACTCCGGTAACGACCGGTAACGGACAGCGGGCCGGGGCCCGTCCGGCGACTCAGCGTCGCCGGAGACGGAGTTCGCGCAGGCCCGCGACCGCGAGCACCGCCGCCGTCGCACCCGCGGACCACAGCAGCTGCGGCCGCGCGCCGTCGTCCGTGAGCATCAGGATCAGCACGCCGCCCATCGCCGCCAGCGCCACCCACGTGAGATAGGGGAACGCCCACATCCGCAGCGTCAGCCGCTCCGGGGCCTCGCGCTCGATGCGCCGCCGCAGCCGCAGCTGCGAGGCCGCGATCAGACCCCAGACGAAGAGCAGGACGGCGCCCACCGCGTTCAGCAGATAACGGAAGATCGAGTCGGGCCACTCCAGATTCAATATGACCGAGGCGAACCCGAAGACGACCGAGGCGAGCACGGCCCGGCGCGGCACCCCGCCACCCGACACCTTCAGCAGCGAGCGCGGCGCCTCGCCCCGCTCGGCCAGCGAGAAGACCATCCGGGAGGACCCGTAGAGGTTGGCGTTCAGCGCGGACAGCAGCGCCACGAAGACCACGACGTTCATGATCTGGCCGGCCCCGGACACCCCGATGTGGTCGAGGACCGCCACGTACGGGCTCTTGCCGGGCACGATCGACGACCACGGCAGAAGCGTGACGATGACGAGCATCGAGCCCACGTAGAAGAAGAGGATCCGCCACACCGCGCTGCGCACCGCCCGGCCCACCGCGCGGGCCGGGTCGTCGGACTCCGCGGCGGCGATGGTGACGACCTCCAGGCCGCCGAAGGCGAAGACGACGGCGAGGACGCCGGAGACGACCCCGCTCCAGCCGTTGGGCAGGAAGCCGCCCTTGCCGGTGAGGTTGGACAGGCCCACCGCGCTCGTGTCCGGCAGCACGCCGAAGATGGCCAGCAGGCTCAGCGCGAGGAAGAGGACGATCGCGCCCACCTTCAGCGTCGCGAACCAGAACTCGAACTCACCGAAGTTCTTCACCGCGGCGAGGTTGGCGCTCGTGAAGACCACCATGAAGAGCAGCACCCAGGCCCACGTCGGCACCGACGGCAGCCAGCCGTTGGCGATCTGCGCGGCGCCCGTGGCCTCCACGGCGAGCACGACGACCAGCAGGAACCAGTAGAGCCAGCCGACCGTGAACCCCGCCCAGCGCCCCAGCGCGCGCTCCGCGTGCACCGAGAAGGCGCCCGAGGCGGGCATCGCCGACGACATCTCGCCGAGCATCCGCATCACCAGCATCGCGAGCGCGCCCGCGATCAGATACGAGACGATGATCCCGGGCCCGGCCACGGCGATCCCGCTGCCCGAGCCGACGAACAGCCCCGCCCCGATCACGCCGCCCAGGCCCAGCATCGTCAGATGGCGCTGCTTGAGCCCCGCCGACAGGGGTTCCTTCTCGCCGCTCAGCGGTTCGGCGGCAGGCGGTGCGTCATGCATGGCGCTCGTGACTCTCGGATCTGTGCGATGGGCGCAAAAAGGCTGCGAAGGTACTCAACACTCTCCCGAGCGGGTGGCCGACGCCAAGCTTCGCCGCTCCGTCGTGACGAGCATCACGCATGGCCGGGGAACGGCACGGGAAGGGCGCGCCCTTATCAGCGCCGACCTGCGACGGTGCCGTTCGGAACTCTCCAAAGCGGGGCGGGCCGCCTTGTCACGGTCACCCGGTGTCCGCGCCGGGCCCCTCGATTAACGTCACGGTGTCCCTGACCTTCCCTGAACTGACGCGGAGTACCGATGGCCACCGCTGCCCCAGTAACCCGGACCGGTACGGTCCTCGCCGACGCGCTCTTCCCCGCCCTCTCCCGGGCCCGCGTCGGTGACGCCGCCCTGATCCTCGGCGGCGCGGCGCTGACCGGCGTCACCGCCCAGATAGCCGTCCCGGTCCCGGGCTCGCCGGTCCCGGTCAGCGGCCAGACCTTCGCGGCGCTCCTCGTCGGCACCACGCTCGGCGCCCGCCGGGGCTTCCTCTCCCTCGCGCTCTACGCGCTGGTGGGCCTGGCGGGCGTGCCGTGGTTCGCCGAGGGCCGCTCCGGCGCGGGCTTCGCCTCCTTCGGCTACGTCCTCGGCATGATGCTCGCCGCGACGGTGGCGGGCGCCCTCGCCCGCCGCGGCGGCGACCGCTCCACGCTGCGCACGGCGGGCACGATGGCACTGGGCTCCGCGATCATCTACGCGGTCGGCGTCCCGTACCTCGCGCTGTACGCGCACCTCTCCCTGACGGACGCGATCGCCGCGGGCCTCACGCCGTTCCTGATAGGCGACGCACTCAAGGCAGCCCTGGCAATGGGTGCGCTCCCGATGGCGTGGAAGTGGCTGGGCCGGCGGGGCTGACCCGTACCAACGCCGGACGGGCTGGATGTTGCTGCACGTTGACGATCACGTGCGGCACATCCAGCCCGTCCGGCGTTTGAGGACACTCCCCCAGACTTCGTCCGGGGGGACCCCCAAGGGCGTTCCCGCCGCAGGCGGCAAACCGGCCTGCAGCCGAAGACGCTTACTGCTTGACGCCAGTCACCACCCGCCGGCGGCGGTCGAGAACGAGCCCGATCCCCACGACGATCGCCCCGAGCAGAGTGGAAAGAAGCACCTGTTCCCGATTGTCGCCGCCGTCATAAAGCATGTAGCCGAGCACAAAGGTGATCATCCCGATCGTCGCCCACGTCAGATACGGGAAGAGCCACATCCGCACCACGAGCTTCTCCGGCATCTCCCGCAGGATGATGCCGCGCATCTTCAGCTGGGTGACACAGATGACCAGCCAGACGAAGAGGGCGATCGCGCCCGAGGCGTTCAGCAGGAACTTGAAGACCGTGTCGGGCCACACGTAGTTGAAGATCACCGACACGAAGCCGAAGACGACCGAGCCCAGGATCGCGATCCGCGGGACGCCGTTGCCGCTGACCCGGGCGAAGGCCCGCGGCGCGTCGCCGCGCTGACCGAGCGAGAAGGCCATGCGGGAAGCGGTGTAGAGGCCGGAGTTGAGGCAGGAGAGCACGGCCGTCAGGACGATGACGTTCATGATCTGGCCGGCGTGCGGGATGCCGATGGAGTCGAGGGCGGCGACGTAGCTGCCCTTGTCGGCGATCTCCTTGGAGTTCCACGGCAGCAGGGAGACGACCACGAAGATCGAGCCCAGGTAGAAGACGCCGATGCGCCAGATCACGCTGTTGGTGGCCTTGGTGACCGCGCGGCGCGGGTCCTCGGACTCGCCGGCGGCGAGGGTGACGATCTCACTGCCCATGAAGGAGAAGACGACCATCAGGACGCCGGTGAGGATCGCCCCCGGCCCGTTCGGCAGGAATCCGCCGTGCGAGGTGAGGTTCGATATCCCCGCGGTGTCGCTGTGCGCGCCCGGCAGCACGCCGAACACGGCCAGCAGGCCGATGATGACGAAGGCGCCGATCGCGACGACCTTGATCCCGGCGAACCAGAACTCGAACTCGCCGTACGAGCTGACCGACCCGAGGTTGGTCACGGTGAGCAGCACCATGACGATCAGTGCCCAGGCCCACTGCGGAACGGCCGGGATCCAGCCCTCCAGGATCTTGGCACCGGCGGTCGCCTCGACCGCCAGCACCACGACCCAGAAGAACCAGTACAGCCAGCCGATGGAGAAGCCCGCCCAACGGCCCAGCGCCCGGTCCGCGTAGGCGGAGAAGGAGCCGGAGGTCGGATTGGCGGCGGCCATCTCGCCGAGCATCCGCATCACGAAGACGACCATCGCGCCGACGAGCGCGTAGGAGATGAGGATGCCGGGGCCGGCGGCGGCGATGCCGGAGGCGGAGCCGACGAAGAGGCCGGCACCGATCACACCGCCGATGGCGATCATCGACAGGTGGCGGTTCTTGAGGCCGGCCTTCAGGCCGTCCTGGGACGCCTGCCCGGGATCGCCGGAGTTCGACGCCTTTGTCAGAGTCGGCGGTGTCGCCATGAGCACGTTCCTTACGGTTCTCGGGTTGCGAGTTCCCGCATTAGAACTTTTCGAAGGCGTGATCGGGAAGAGTCGAATCCGTATCGTTGTGATCGGGCGAGCCCTGAGGCGGAGCTCGGTCCGCACTCGTGCCACACTCGGTCGCATGCGCGTGTATCTCGGCTCCGACCATGCCGGCTACGAACTCAAGAACCACCTCGTCGAGTGGCTCACGGCCCAGGGCCATGACCCGGTCGACTGCGGCCCGCACATCTACGACGCCCAGGACGACTACCCCCCGTTCTGCCTCCGCGCCGCGGAGCGGACCGCCGCGGACCCGGACAGCCTCGGCATCGTGATCGGCGGCTCCGGCAACGGCGAGCAGATCGCCGCGAACAAGGTCAAGGGCGTACGGGCCGCCCTCGCCTGGAGCGAGCAGACGGCCGCCCTCGGGCGTGAGCACAACGACGCCAACGTGATCAGCATCGGCGGCCGGATGCACACCCAGGACGAGGCGACGAAGTTCGTCGAGATCTTCCTGGCCACGCCGTACTCGGGTGAGGAGCGTCACACCCGCCGCATCGAGATGCTCGCCCGCTACGAGCAGACCGGCGAACTCCCCGAGATCCCCGCCCACCACCCGCAGCAGAGCTGAGGCCTGGTCCTCTGTTCCTCAAACGCCGGACGGGCTGATATTCAGCCCGTGCGGCGTTTGAGGACACTCCCCCAGACTTCGTCCGGGGGGACCCCCAAGGGCGTTCCCGCCGCAGGCGGCGAACCGGCCCGCAGCCGGGGGTCTGGGGCGGAGCCCCCCACGCGGCGGAGCCGCACATCAGACGCAGCCGGGAAGGGGCGGGGCAGGGGAACAAACAGCCCGCATCGGACCGTCGCACCCGCAGGAGAACCGCCATGCCCGAGGGGCACACCATCCACCGGCTGGCCGAGGACCACGCCGAACGGTTCCGCGGTCACAAAATCCGCGTGACCAGCCCCCAAGGCAAGTTCGAAGACAGCGCCGCCCTCCTCGACGGCCACCCCCTCACCACCGCCGAAGCCCACGGAAAGCACCTTTTCCTCGGCTTCGCCGAGCACGGCTGGATCCACATCCACCTCGGCCTCTTCGGCAAGTACACCTTCGGCGAGGCTCCCGTGCCCCCGCCCACCGACACCGTGCGGCTGCGGCTCGCGAGCGCCACCGCGTACGCCGACCTCCGCGGCCCCACCACCTGCGCCCTCGTCACCGACGGGGAGAAGCAGGCGATACACGACCGGCTCGGCCCGGACCCGCTGCGCGCGGCGGACGACGGCGAGGCCGCCTGGGCCCGCGTCAGCCGCAGCCGTACGACGGTCGCCGCGCTCCTCATGGACCAGAAGGTCATCGCGGGCGTCGGCAACGTCTACCGCGCCGAGGTCCTCTTCCGGCACGGAATCGACCCTTACCGCCTCGGCCGCGATCTCACCCGCTCGGAATGGGACGCGATCTGGTCGGACCTGGTCGACCTGATGCGTGAGGGCGTACGCAACAACAGGATCGACACCGTGCGCCCCGAACACACCCCCGAGGCCATGGGCCGCCCGCCGCGCGTGGACGACCACGGCGGCGAGGTGTACGTCTACCGCCGGGCCCGGCAGGCCTGCCACATCTGTGGCGGCGAGATCCGCACCGCCGATCTCGCCGCCCGCAATCTCTTCTGGTGCCCGGGCTGCCAGCAGCGCTGAGAGCCCGTCAGAAGCCGTGCGGCAGCCACGGCGCGACCGGGCTGCCGAATGCCACGGCCGCCTCCTCCAGCGCGCCCTCCCGCAGCTCCCGGACCTGACCCGCGCCGGCCAGCGCGATCAGGGACACGCCGCCGAGATACGCCGAGCCCAGCTCCCGCACGGACAGTGCCAGATCGCCCGGGTCCTCCGTGCGCTCGCAGGACGCCCCCTTGGCATCACCGGTCAGCCGCCAGCGCCCCGCGTTCCAGGGGCAGAAGGCGTCGTCGACCTCGAACACCACGTCCACCGGCGCCTGATACGTACGGGCCGCCAGCGCCGCCCCCACCTCGACCAGCCGCACGTGCAGCGAGTCCTCCGTGGTCAGGTGGCAGCGCCGGACATCGTCGACCAGGTGCCACAGCGGGTCGTCGGACGGCCGGTTGCGCGCCACGATCTCGTCGGTCAGGTCCAGGTCGAACAGGAAGCGCCACAGCGCGGCGTACGCGGCGGGGGTCAGCGCCTCCACGTCGCGCAGCAGCACCTGGCCGTAGGAGGTGTCGTCCGGCCGGGGCCGGACGGAATAGCGGGCGTAGCCCACGGTCCGGCCGTCCACCTCGGCCAGCACGCACTGCAACGGCGAGCCGTCACCCCGGCGGCTCGGGGCGTCCAGCAGCGGCAGCGCGTCCCAGCCCGGCCGGCGCTCCAGCATCCCGGGACGGGCCGTCACCCGGCGCGCGTACACCGCCTCGCACGCCTCGCGCGCCCGCTCGGGCTTCGACAAGCGGAGCCGCACGCCGTCCGCGCCCTCCGGCATGGTCAGTCCCACCCGGTCCGTGTCGATGCGGGCCCGCGTCAGGTACGACGCCAGGCCGTAACCGAACCGCCCGTAGATGTCCGGCTCGGAGGCCGTGAGCACGGCGAGCGGCGCGCCCCAGCTCCGTACGTCCTCCAGCTGGCGCCGCATCATCCCCCGCAGCACCCCGCGCCGCCGGTGTGTCGGCCGCACGCCCACCATCGTCACTCCGGCCGTGGGAACCACGGCGCCGCCCGGCACGGTCATCCGGAAGTCGAACGCCCCCGTCGTGCCCACGACTTCATCGCCGTCCCAGGTGCCCAGCCACCGCTCGAACAGCGTGAGCTCCCGCCAGAGGGCGAGCTCCTCGGCGGGCTCGGGCATACCGCCGAACGCCAACTCAAGCGACTCGTACCACTGGTCCCACTCGGCCGGACGCAGTACACGCAACTCTGTTGTCATGACGCCATGACTAACAGCGGATTCCCGCGCGGGCGAACGAATTTCGCATAAGGTTCCCATCCGTGCGACTCGGTGCGGTCCCACGGCTTCGCCCGGTTCATGGCAGGCTCTTCGCAGGTCGGCCGTGGTCGGCCGCGTCGGCGCGGCGAGAGTCGACGCACCGCCGAATGGGTGGATAAGGTCACGATGCAATGACTGGCGGTGCGGAGACCCCGACGGCCCGGATGCGCAAAGCCATGCACCGGGCCCGCACGAGCATGCGCAAAGCCGGGGTGGACTACTTCCGCGGCGACGGCTCCGACTGGATCGCCCTGGCCGCCCTCCTGCTCACCGTCCCCGCGCTCGCCGGCGGCACCGTCGCCCTGCCCGAGTGGTGCGCGCCCTCGGCGCTCGTCCTGCCCATCGTGGCCGGCGGCCTCCTGCTGCGCCCGGCCAGCCTGCTGGCCCTCTACGCGGCGTCCGCCGTCGCGCTGATCGTGGAGTCCTACGCCCTGGACCGGGGCGTGCACGGCGGCGACGGCCGGGTCACCCCGGGCACGATCCTCGTCGTCGCCGCAGTCGGCTTCCTCGGGCTGCTCATCGCGCAGTTCCGCAGCCGCGTCGGCGTGCCCTGGCGGCGCGGCGGCACCATGCTGTTCGACCTGCGCGAACGCATCCGCGTCCAGAGCAAGCTGCCCAAGCTGCCGCGCGGCTGGCACCGGGAGATGGCCCTGCGCCCGGCGGGCGGCCAGTCCTTCTCCGGCGACTTCGTGGTGGCGGCCCGCACCAACGGCGGCCGCACGCTGGAGATCGTGCTGACCGACGTCTCCGGCAAGGGCATGGACGCCGCCTCGCGCGCCCTCCTGCTCTCCGGCGCCTTCGGCGGGCTGCTGGGCTCGCTGCCCCCGCACGCCTTCCTGCCCGCCGCCAACGGCTATCTGCTCCGGCAGGACTGGGACGAGGGCTTCGCGACCTCCGTCCATCTCGTCCTCGACCTGGACAGCGGGGACTACGAGATGTTCTCCGCCGGACACCTGCCGGGCCTCCAGCTCAGCGCGGGCACCGGCCGCTGGGAGGAGAAGGCCGCGGAGGGGCCGCTCCTCGGGGTCTACGACGGCGCCCAGTTCGACCCCATAAAGGGCACGCTGTCCCCCGGGGACGTGCTGATGCTCTTCACCGACGGCCTGGTCGAGACCTCCGACCGCGACCTGACCGAGGGCATGGACCGCCTCACGGGCGAAGCGGACCGCTATGTCTCCGCGGGCTTCCAGGGCGCGGCCTGGCACTTGATCGAAGCGGTCGCGAAGGACGTCAACGACGACAGGGCCTTGCTGCTGATCTGCCGCACTTGACGGTGGCGGGGCGCCCCACAAGGGGCGCGGGGAACGGCGCGACCAGCCCCCACCGACCCGCAGCCGGAGAAACAGGAGACGACATGCCACCCATGCCCCTGCCCGCCGTAGAGGCATTCGCCCGGCGTGCCCACGCCACCCAGACCGACAAGGCGGGCCGGCCGTACACGGCACACCTCGCCGCCGTCGCGGCGTACGTCACGGAAAAGGGCGGCGACGATCACCAGATCGCCGCCGCCTGGCTGCACGACGCCGTCGAGGACGGGGCCGTCACCGAGGAGTGGCTCGCGGAGGCCGACCTGTCGCAGCGGACCAAGGACATCGTGCTGGCGGTGACCAAGCGGGCCGGTGAGGCACCGGAGGCGTACGCGGCCCGCGTCCTGGCCACGCCGGGCGCGCTGCTGGTCAAGGAGGCGGACCTGGCCCACAACTCCGACCCCGGGCGGGCCGCGGCGCTCGACGCCGCCACCCGCGAACGGCTCCGGAAGAAGTACGCCCGGATGCGCGCCCTCCTCGGCCTGGAGGCGCCCGCCGGGTGACTCACCGCTGCTTGCGGAAGGCCCACTCCATCTTCGGCTCCATCGCGAAGCGGAAGACCCGCCGCACCGGCGTGGTGCACAGCGCCGTCATCACCACGATCGCGACCAGGGTGACCACGACCTCGCCGACGGGCCGGCGGACCCAGGCGTAGGCGTCGTACCACTCCTGCCAGCGGGACAGCTTGATCAGGAAGCCGTGCAGCAGATAGCCGTAGAGCGTCCCCGCGCCCAGTGCCGTGAACCACACCGTGCGGCGCGGGACCCAGGCGAAGAAGCAGGCGGTCAGCACCGCCGCGCAGCCGAACATCGCCAGCGTCATCGCGGGCGCGGACCACAGCGGCGCGCGCAGGTCCTGGACGGCGGCGTTGTGGTAGAACCACGTGCTGTTCATCCGCGGCGCCGCCCAGTACGCGAAGGCGATCGCACCCGCGAACACGGGGAAGGCCGCGACCCGCACCCAGCGGCGCCGCACCAGCTGGAAGTGCTCGGCCTTCATGTGCAGCCCGATCACGAAGAACGGCAGGAACTGCAGGACGCGCTGAAGATCGAAGTCGCCGCCGATCTCGGGGGAGAGCGCGGCCAGCGTCGCGATCGCGAACGCCACCGGGACCGGCCAGCGGATCAGCTTCCAGATCGGCGTGGTCAGCCGCCAGATGAACAGCGCGGCCAGGAACCAGTTGAGGTACCACGGGTTCAGCAGCGAGACCGGATCCGGCGGGGAGTCGTGGTCCATCCAGTGCTGGAAGTAGGTGTAGGCGACCTCGAAGATCACATACGGCACCGCCACGCCGGTTATCAGCCGCTTGATCTTCGCCGGGCTCATGTCGAAGCCACGCGAGAAATAGCCGGAAATGACGATGAAGGCCGGCATGTGAAAGGCGTAGACGGTCAGGTACAGCGCCATCGCGGCGCGTCCACCGTGGGTGAGTGGCTCCCACGCGTGGCCCAGGGCGACCAGGACGATCGCCAGGTACTTCGCGTTGTCGAAGAAAGGATCGCGCCGCGCCGGAGCGGGCGCCGCCGGCGCGGACCGCGGGGCGCTCGACGGGCTCGACGGGCTCGGAGCCGCGGAGGAGGACGGCGGAGTGACGGCGGGGGACATCCGAGGCACCCTAGCGGCGCAATCCGGGCGGGTAAAACCCCGTTCCATCTATTGAGCTATTCACCATGAACCGGCACGCTGTCCGTCAAGTCGGCCGATATCCTCTCCACGCAGCTTTCTGGACGATCCACCGATGAAACGTCACTGGGCCCCAACAGCAGGGCAGTTGATGGCACGATGGTGGTCGTGAGGGGTCTGCGAAGGACTTCCGGGCAGGCCGGGTGATTCCGACCGAGGGTGTGATCAGCTATGACCACCATTTCGCTGTCAGGCGTGCTGCTTCTGGCGATCGTGCTGGTGGTGATGATGCGCGCGGGGCATATCAAGGGCGGCCCGGCGATCATCGCGATCCTCTTCGGCTTCTTCCTCGCCTCCACCGGCATGGCGCCGTCCATCCAGCGGTTCCTGGACTCGCTGGCCCAGACCATAAACGGCATCAAGTTCTGAGCGCCGCCCGTGGCCGGATTCATGCGGTCACGGACGCATGAATCCCGCGTGAACCCCGTAGGGGACGCGCATGAAAAAACGCCTCCGGCCGGAGCCGGAGGCGTGGTGGAGCGGGCGACGGGAATCGAACCCGCGTAGCCAGTTTGGAAGACTGGGGCTCTACCATTGAGCTACGCCCGCGCGCACCGCGATCCCCGTGAGGCCGGCGCGGCACGTTGTGCATCGTAGCGGGTCCGGACACCCCGCCGCACACCCCGGGGTGCCGTCGGCTCCCCGCCTCTGCCGCCGCCTCTTCATCGGCCCCTTAATCGGCAGCCGGAACCCCGGCGGGCATGTACCCTACGTGTCGCACCGACGGGGTGTGGCGCAGCTTGGTAGCGCGTCCGCTTTGGGAGCGGAAGGTCGTCGGTTCGAATCCGGCCACCCCGACCAATCAAGATCACATTGTGGGGCCCGTACTGCTTGCGGTTACTATGCAAGCTGCGTGCCCGTGTGTCTCTGTACCGGGCGCGATCCGCTGGAACATCAGCAGAATCCAAGAAGTCAGCCCCAAGGAGACCGAACCGTGAAGAGCGCCGTGGAGACCCTGAACCCGACTCGGGTTCGGCTCACTGTTGAGGTGCCCTTCGAGGAGCTCAAGGCCAGCCTCGACGCGGCGTACAAGAAGATCAACCAGCAGGTCACGGTGAAGGGCTTCCGTCAGGGCAAGATCCCCGCCCGTGTCATCGACCAGCGGTTCGGCCGCGGTGCGGTGCTGGAGGAGGCCGTCAACGACGCGCTTCCGAAGTTCTACACCGAGGCGGTCAACGAGGCCGACCTCAACCCGCTGGGCCAGCCCGAGGTCGACATCAAGGAGCTGAAGGACGGCGAGCTGCTCTCCTTCACCGCCGAGGTCGACGTCCGTCCGGCCCTGGAGATCCCGGACTACTCCGGCATCGAGGTCACCGTCGACGCCGTCGAGGTGTCCGACGAGGACATCGAGAAGTCGGTCGAGCAGCTGCGCGACCGCTTCGCCACCACCTCCCCGGTCGAGCGCGCCGCCGCCGAGGGTGACATCGTCACCGTCGACCTGGAGGCCAAGGTCGACGGCGAGGTGCTGGAGGACGGTGTCGCCCAGGGCATCGACTACACCATCGGCTCCGGCCAGCTGCTCGACGGCATCGACGAGGCCGTGACCGGTCTCGAGGCCGGTGGCACCGCCACCTTCACCTCCGAGCTCAAGGGCGGTTCCGCCGAGGGCAAGGAGGCCGAGGTCAAGGTCGACGTCACCGCCGTCAAGGCCCGCGAACTGCCCGCGCTGGACGACGACTTCGCCCAGCTGGCGAGCGAGTTCGACACGCTGGAGGAGCTGCGCGCCGACAGCGCCAAGCGTCTCGCCCGGATGAAGAAGTTCGACCAGGCCACGCAGGCGCAGGAGAAGGTCCTCGACGAGCTGATCAAGCTGGTCGAGGTCCCGATGCCGGAGAAGCTGCTCGAGGACGAGGTCAACACCCGTAAGCACAACCTCGAGCACCACCAGCTCGGCCAGATGGGCCTGGACCTGGCGAAGTACCTGGAGATCCAGGGCAAGTCCGCCGAGGAGTTCGACGCCGAGCTCAAGGAGCAGGCCGAGAAGGGCATCAAGACCCAGTTCATCCTGGACGAGATCGTCAACAAGGAGAAGCTGTCGGTCGGCCAGGAGGAGCTCACCGAGCACCTCATGCGCCGTGCCCAGTCCTCCGGCATGAGCCCCGACCAGTTCGCCCAGGCCGTTGTCGAGGGTGGCCAGGTGCCGATGCTCGTCGGCGAGGTCGCCCGCGGCAAGGCCCTCGCGGCCGTCGTCGAGGCCGCCACGGTCAAGGACAGCAACGGCGAGGTCGTCGACCTGGACGACGAGGACGAGACCGGCGAGACGGTCGAGGCCGCCGCCGAGGTCGTCGAGGGCACCGAGGCCTGAGCCTCGCCCCTCTCGTAGCGATACGGCATACGGGCCCGGCTCCGGCACCCTCCTGGGTGCCGGAGCCGGGCCCGCCGCGCTCCTGTGAGGCCCGGGGAACCTGCGCTCAGAGCGAACAGTTCCTGATGCGGGATGGCCACCGCCTACCAGCGCGTTAGGGTCCGTAGATACGGGGGCAGGGGAGTCCCGGAAGCGCGACGCGGAAGCCCGGATGGCGCGCCCGACCTCACCCCTTGAAGAAGACGCTGAGACGGCTCGCGGGGCCGTCGAACAACGAGCAGGTGGATACGTGACGAATCTGATGCCTTCCGCCGCCGCCGGCGAGCCGAGCTTCGGTGGCCTCGGCGACCAGGTCTACAACCGACTGCTCGGGGAACGAATCATCTTCCTCGGCCAGCCGGTCGACGATGACATCGCCAACAAGATCACGGCGCAGCTGCTCCTCCTTGCCGCGGACCCGGACAAGGACATCTACCTCTACATCAACAGCCCCGGCGGCTCGATCACGGCCGGCATGGCGATCTACGACACCATGCAGTACATCAAGAACGACGTGGTCACCATCGCCATGGGCCTCGCCGCCTCGATGGGCCAGTTCCTGCTGAGCGCCGGCACCCCGGGCAAGCGCTTCGCGCTGCCCAACGCCGAGATCCTGATCCACCAGCCCTCCGCGGGCCTGGCGGGCTCCGCCACGGACATCAAGATCCACGCCGAGCGGCTGCTGTACACCAAGAAGCGGATGGCCGAGCTCACCGCTCACCACACCGGTCAGTCCGTCGAGCAGATCACTCACGACTCCGACCGCGACCGCTGGTTCTCCGCCGACGAGGCCAAGGAGTACGGCCTCATCGACGAGGTCATGGGATCCGCCGCGGGCGTTCCGGGCGGGGGCGGCACCGGGGCCTGATCCCCGGCGCGTCCACGCAGCAGAACCCCTCGCCCTCAGAACGCCACCAGGATGGTGAACACGCAGATGAACAACAACGCCGGCAGCGGCCTCTACACCGGCCCCCAGGCCGACTCCCGTTACATCGTCCCGCGCTTCGTCGAGCGCACTTCGCAGGGCGTGCGCGAGTACGACCCGTACGCGAAGCTCTTCGAGGAGCGTGTGATCTTCCTCGGCGTGCAGATCGACGACGCCTCGGCCAACGACGTCATGGCGCAGCTGCTGTGCCTGGAGTCGATGGACCCGGACCGCGACATCTCGATCTACATCAACTCGCCGGGCGGCTCCTTCACGGCGCTGACCGCGATCTACGACACGATGCAGTTCGTGAAGCCGGACATCCAGACGGTCTGCATGGGCCAGGCGGCCTCCGCCGCCGCCGTGCTGCTCGCCGCCGGCACGCCGGGCAAGCGTATGGCGCTGCCGAACGCCCGCGTCCTGATCCACCAGCCGTACAGCGAGACCGGCCGCGGCCAGGTCTCCGACCTGGAGATCGCCGCCAACGAGATCCTCCGGATGCGTGCGCAGCTGGAGGACATGCTGGCCAAGCACTCCACCACGCCGATCGAGAAGATCCGCGAGGACATCGAGCGCGACAAGATCCTCACCGCCGACGAGCTGCTCGCGTACGGCCTGGTCGACCAGATCGTCTCGACGCGCAAGACGTCCGTTTCGGCCTGACCGTTTTCGGTCCGGCCAAAGTGCCGCCGGCAACCCCCTTGGACCGAGTAGGGCCAAGGGGGGCCCGCACGGGGGGCCCGGCAAGGTACCGTCGATAGGCAAGCACCCGGGTTCGCAGAGCAAGGCGGATCCCAGGCGAAGGGGAAGCACCTCGTGGCACGCATCGGTGACGGCGGCGATCTGCTCAAGTGCTCGTTCTGCGGGAAGAGCCAGAAGCAGGTGAAGAAGCTCATCGCGGGGCCTGGTGTGTACATCTGCGACGAGTGCATCGACCTCTGCAACGAGATCATCGAGGAAGAGCTGGCGGAGACCTCCGAGGTGCGGTGGGAGGAGCTCCCCAAGCCCCGTGAGATCTATGAGTTCCTCGAGGGCTATGTGGTGGGCCAGGAGGCGGCCAAGAAGGCCCTCTCCGTCGCGGTCTACAACCACTACAAGCGCGTGCAGGCCGGCGAGAACGGCGGCCACCGCGACGACGGCATCGAGCTCGCGAAGTCCAACATCCTGCTCCTGGGCCCCACGGGCTCGGGCAAGACCCTCCTCGCGCAGACGCTCGCCCGCATGCTGAACGTCCCCTTCGCGATCGCCGACGCCACGGCGCTGACGGAGGCCGGCTATGTCGGCGAGGACGTCGAGAACATCCTGCTGAAGCTGATCCAGGCCGCGGACTACGACGTCAAGAAGGCCGAGACCGGCATCATCTACATCGACGAGATCGACAAGGTCGCCCGTAAGAGCGAAAATCCGTCGATCACACGGGATGTGTCGGGCGAGGGCGTCCAGCAGGCCCTGCTGAAGATCCTGGAAGGCACCACGGCCTCCGTTCCCCCGCAGGGCGGCCGCAAGCACCCGCACCAGGAATTCATCCAGATCGACACGACGAACGTCCTCTTCATCGTCGGCGGCGCCTTCTCCGGCCTGGAGAAGATCATCGAGTCGCGCGCGGGCGCCAAGGGCATCGGCTTCGGGGCGACGATCCGCTCCAAGCGGGAGATCGAGGCGAGCGACCAGTTCCAGGAGGTCATGCCCGAGGACCTGGTGAAGTTCGGCATGATCCCCGAATTCATCGGCCGCCTCCCCGTGATCACCAGCGTCCACAACCTCGACCGCGAGGCGCTCCTCCAGATCCTGGTCGAGCCGCGCAACGCCCTGGTGAAGCAGTATCAACGCCTGTTTGAACTCGACGGCGTGGAGCTGGAGTTCGACCGCCCCGCCCTGGAGGCCATCGCCGACCAGGCGATCCTGCGCGGCACCGGCGCGCGTGGCCTGCGGGCCATCATGGAAGAGGTCCTGATGTCCGTGATGTACGAGGTCCCGTCCCGCAAGGACGTCGCCCGCGTCGTCATCACCGAGGACGTCGTCCACTCCAACGTCAACCCGACCCTGGTCCCGCGCGAGCCGCGGATCGTCGGCAAGGACGAACGGCACGAGAAGAGCGCGTGAGCTCTTCCTGACGCGAGAGGGCGCCCGGCGGGTCGTGCCGGGCGCCTTTTGTTGTGCTCCCGCGGAAGTGCTGCCGGTGGGAGTATGGGGACATGAGCGCTCAGCCTGTGTCTCCTGCCGGTGCGATGCCGATGCCGCCACTGACTCCGGAAAGTCTGCGGGCTGCCGTCGCCCGGCTCGTTCCTTCTCGGCTCGATGAACTGAACGAGCACTTGGTGCACGCGGCCACTCAGGCACAGGAGCTGGACAGCACTGTTCCGCTGCGATCGTTCACCGAGTACTGGGGCATCGTGGTGGCCATAGAGCGCGATCCTGTACGGGCTGCCCGCTTCCACCAGTTGGAAGCCGTGGTCGACGCCGGCTTGGAGCCCGAGGCGACGCGAGCTGCGATCACCGAGATCGGCACTCTCGTCGACGAGGCTCGTGCCGAGGTTCTGGCGTGACCCATGAGTGGACCTGGGAGTACGACCCGGATGCCGAGCACGTCATCGGTGGCCTCCCACCGGAAGCCGTCAATGAGGTGGCGCGGATCGCCGATTCGCTGGCGGTGCTGGGACGCGACACCACCCACGTAGGCCGCGGCCCGGCTCACGGTGGGGGCCTGCGCTCGGTGGATCTGGCCGAGGGCCGTGGCTTTCTGCTCTTCATGGCCGATGCCCGAGCCCAGCTCATCGTCGTCGTCCGCGTCATCTGGCACGGATGACGTCTGGTGCGGCCTCAGAGACTCACTTCTTGATCTCCACGCGGATCTCGGAGCGCAGCTTCGCCGCGATCCCGGCGGCCTCGTCGAAGGGGATCTTGACGCCCAGGGCGGAGCGCTTCATGTCGCCCACGTAGACCACGCCGGCCGTGCTGTGGTCCGCCCAGATGCACAGCGGGAGGACCGTGGTGCCGCTGCCGTCGTTCGGGTGCGTGTACTGGCACTTCATCGCGCCGTCGAAGCCGGGCGGTGTGACGGCCTGCGGGGTGCCCTCCACCTTGGTGGCTGTGGCCGACTTCGCCAGGCTCTTGAACATCGCGTCCACGAAGTTCTCGGGCTTCTTGATGCCGCCCCAGATGCCGATGAACCGCATCAGCTTCCGCTCGGGGATGTTCTCGGTCTTGTACCCCGCCGCATCGGACTCCGGGTTCTTCACACCCATGATGCGCAGATCACGACGCGCCCCAGCGTTGTTGAAGACGTCCTGGTCGTGGAAGTCGGGGTCCTTCTTGTACTCGGTGAGGACCGTGTCCGGCGTCGTCAGCTTGTAGCGCTTACCGTCGTCCGCGACGGAGGAACCGCTGTTGTCCTTCATCAGCACGGTGATCCCGCCGATGATCGCCCCGACCACGACGAGCGCCGCCACCGTGATCCCGATGACCTTGCCCTTGCCGCCGCGCCGCGGGGGTATCGGCGGCGGGTACGGCGCGGGCATGCCGGGGTAGGGCTGCTGTCCGTAGGGACCCGGCTGGCCGTACGGAGGCTGCGGCTGCGGATACCCGTAGCCCGGCTGCGGGGCGCCCTGGCCGTACGGGTTGGGCGGCAGCGGCTGCTGGGGCGGCTGCGGACCGCCGTACGGGCCGGGCTGGGCGTGGCTCATCTAGTTCCCCCTCAGGAATGCGGCTCAGGCGGCCGGGCACGCCCTGGCGGAGGGAACCCCTGGCGGGCCCTCGCGGGCCACGCCGGCGGAGCGTTCAGGATCCCATACGGGATCGGGGGATTCGAAAGCGATTTCCCCTGCCGGGCCGCCCGTACGGCCCCCGCTGCTTCGAGCTACTTGTTCTTGCGGACCTCGGTGCGCACCTTGGCCGTTGCCTCGGACAGTTCCTGTGCCGACATCGCGTTGCCGGTGGCGGAGGTGGTGGCACCGCCGGTGATGCCGCCGGAGCCCTTGGTGACCGAATGCGAAACGACAGTCACCGCGCTGGAGTCGCCCCAGATGCAAATCGAGCCTTCGGAGGTCGCGGTGAAAGACGCGGCGGTCGCAGTGCTCTTCCTCGCCTCGCACTTCATCACCGCGCCGTCGAAACCGCTCGGGTGGAACTCGGTGACGGGTGTGACGACCTCGACCTTGGCTCCGGGCGTGGAGGATGAACTCTGGTCCAGCTTGGCGAAGATCGCGTCGACCGCCTTGCCGGGGTCGGACACGTCGCCGTAGACGCCCCTCACGGCCAGGCTCTGTTGCTGGGCGTTCTTGTAGGCCGCGCCGACACCAGTGCCGTTCGTGATGCCCATCGCCTTGAGTTCGTTGTCGTCGGCGAGGTTCTTGTTGGTGGCGCCGGTGGAGGACTGCTGCTTGTTGAACTTGCCGTCCAGCAGCGAATCCGGCATCACCAGCGTGTAAGGCGCCACCTTCCCGCCGCCGCTCCCGCCGCCGCTCTTGAAGAAGAGGACGCCGCCCACGATCGCGCCCACCACGACCAGCGCGCCGATCGTGATGCCGATCGCCTTGCCCTTGCCGCCGCCGCTCTGCGGCGGCACCGGCGGCGGGTACTGGCCCGGCATGCCGGGCTGCGGCTGCTGGCCGTACGGGCCCGGCTGCTGGGGCTGGCCCCAACCGCCCTGCTGCGGCGCGCCGTACGGTGGCTGCTGGCCGTACGGGCCTGGCTGTGGGGGCTGGCCGTAGGCCGGGGCGGGGGGCTGCTGCGGGTAACCGTAACCGGGCTGGCCGGGGGCTCCTCCGGGGCCGTACGGCCCCGGCTGCTGGGGCTGCTGGGGAGCGCCGTAGGGGCCCGGCTGGTTGTAGCTCATCGTGTCTCGTTTCGATCCGTGGCTCGTGACAGGCCCGCCATCCTCCCCGACGTCTTACGCGGGCTTTACCCCGGGGCGGCAACAGTTCGGGAACAGTCGCCCCGTCAGCCCGTCCCGTCAGCTCCCCACCGGCACCCGCACGCGCTCGCGGAACGTCGCGACCCTGCCGGCGGCCGAGTCGAGGCTGAGGTCCTTGCCCTGCACCATCAGCGAGGTGTCCAGGGCGAACACCGTGCCGACGGTGTTGCCGTCGGCCCAGATGCACAGCGGCATCCTGAGGGTCTTGCCAGTCGTCGGACCGAGGCTCTGCTTCGTCATCTGGCACTTCAGCACGGCGTCGTCGCCGAGTCCGTCCGGGGTCATCCGGCGCGGGCTGTCCTCGAATTCGATCCTCTCGTTGGGGTCGGTCTCCTTCGCGGCCCCGTCCGTCGCGCTCTTGAACAGGCCGTCGACCAGAGCCTCGGGGCTGCGCACGGAGGTGCCCCAGGCGCCGGAGAAGCGGAGAATCTTCTGCGCGCGCTTGTCCGTACCGGACTTGTAGTTGCCGTTGACGCCCTGCGGGTCGGCCATCCCGAAGCCCTTGAGCTCGTCGAGGGCCTTGGAGTCGAAACCGGAACCGGGGTCGCTCGTGTCCTTCGTGTAGTCGTCCGCGAGCGTGTCGGGCGCGGTGAGCTTGTAGCGCGCCCGCGCGATCCCGGTGGCGCTCGGCGAGGCGCTGGGCTCCGGGGTGCCGGGGGAGGCGCTGGCGCCGGCCTTGGCGCCGTCGTGGTGCTTGTCGTTCCCGGTGAAGAGGACGACGCCGCCCACGATCGCCCCGACCACGACGAGCGCCGCCACCGCGATGCCGATCGCCTTGCCCTTGCCGCCACCGCGCGGCGGGACCGGCGGCGGGTACGGACCGGGCTGCCCCCAGCCGCCCGGCTGCTGCGGCGGCGCGCCGTACGGGCCGGGCTGCGGCGGCGCGCCGTACGGCGAGGCTGCGGGCGGTGCGGTCGGCGGTGGCGGCGGGAAGCCGGGGGAACCAGGGGTGCCGCCCTGGCCGTAGGGGTTCGGTTGCTGCGGCGGCATCCCGTACGGGCCCGGCTGTTGCTGGCTCATCGTCGCCTTTGCGTGTCGCGGAAGATCGTTCCAGGCCATCCTTTCCGACGCCGCCGCCGGGCCCCGCCCCGGGGCCCGGAATGGATTCGTTACCCCCGCACACGCCCCCGTAGACTTCTCCCGTGACCGAGAACACTCAGCGCCCCGACAGCGGGCCGAACGACAGCACCCCCGAACTGCCGACCCAGTACGCGCCGGCCGATGTAGAGGGGCCGCTGTACGAGCGCTGGGTAGAGCGGGGCTACTTCGAGGCGGACGCGAAGAGCGACAAAGAGCCGTACACGATCGTCATCCCGCCGCCGAACGTCACCGGTTCCCTCCACCTGGGCCACGCCTTCGAGCACACGCTGATCGACGCCCTCACCCGCCGCAAGCGGATGCAGGGCTACGAGGTCCTGTGGCAGCCCGGCATGGACCACGCCGGCATCGCCACGCAGAACGTCGTCGAGCGCGAGCTGGCCAAGGAGGGCAAGTCCCGCCACGACCTCGGCCGGGAGGCGTTCATCGAGCGCGTCTGGCAGTGGAAGGCCGAGTCCGGCGGGCAGATCTCCGGCCAGATGCGCCGCCTGGGTGACGGCGTGGCCTGGTCCCGCGAGCGCTTCACCATGGACGAGGGTCTCTCCAAGGCCGTCCAGACGATCTTCAAGAAGCTCTACGACGACGAGCTGATCTACCGCGCCGAGCGCATCATCAACTGGTGCCCGCGCTGCCTCACCGCGATCTCCGACATCGAGGTGGAGTACCAGGACGACGACGGCGAGCTCGTCTCCATCCGCTACGGCTCCGGGGACTCGGAGATCGTCGTCGCCACGACCCGCGCCGAGACGATGCTCGGTGACACCGCCGTGGCCGTCCACCCCGAGGACGAGCGCTACCGGCACCTCGTCGGCACCGAGATCGAGCTGCCGCTGACCGGCCGCCGCATCCCGGTCGTCGCCGACGCGCACGTCGACCCCGAGTTCGGCACCGGCGCCGTCAAGGTGACCCCGGCGCACGACCCGAACGACTTCGAGATCGGCCGCCGCCACGACCTGCCGTCGCTGACCGTCCTCGACGAGCACGGCGTCATCACCGTCCACGGCCCCTTCCTCGGCCTGGACCGCTTCGAGGCCCGCTCCGCGATCGTCGGCGCGCTGCGCGCCGAGGGCCGCGTCGTCGCCGAGAAGCGCCCGTACACCCACTCCGTGGGCCACTGCTCCCGCTGCAAGACGACGCTGGAGCCGCGCCAGTCCATGCAGTGGTGGGTCAGGACCGCCCCGCTGGCGAAGGCCGCGGCCGACGCCGTCCGCGACGGCCAGGTCAAGATCCACCCGCAGGAGATGGAGAAGCGCTACTTCGATTGGGTCGACAACCTCCACGACTGGTGCATCTCGCGCCAGCTGTGGTGGGGCCACCGCATCCCCGTCTGGTACGGCCCGGACGGCGAGATGGTCTGCGTCGGCCCGGACGACGAGGCGCCCGCCGGCGAGGGCTGGCACCAGGAGACCGACGTCCTGGACACCTGGTTCTCCTCCGGCCTGTGGCCCTTCTCCACGCTCGGCTGGCCCGAGAAGACCGACAGCGTCCAGAAGTTCTACCCGAACTCCGTCCTGGTCACCGGCTACGACATCCTCTTCTTCTGGGTCGTCCGGATGATGATGTTCGGTCTCTACGCGATGGACGGCACCCCGCCGTTCCACACCATCGCCCTGCACGGCATGGTCCGCGACCAGTTCGGCAAGAAGATGTCGAAGTCCTTCGGCAACGCGGTCAACCCGCTGGACTGGATGGACAAGTACGGCTCAGACGCCGTCCGCTTCACCCTCGCCCGCGGCGCCAACCCCGGTGTCGACGTGCCGATCGGCGAGGACTGGGTCCAGGGCTCGCGCAACTTCGCGAACAAGATCTGGAACGCCACCCGCTTCGCGATGATGAACGGCGCGACGGTGGAGGGCGACCTGCCGCCCGTCGAGCAGCTGTCGGCGACGGACCGCTGGATCCTCTCCCGCCTCAACGCCACGGTCGCCGAGGTCGACGCGTACTACGACGACTACCAGTTCGCCAAGCTGTCGGACGCCCTCTTCCACTTCGCGTGGGACGAGGTCTTCGACTGGTACGTCGAGCTGTCCAAGACCACCTTCATGGGCGGCGGCGAGCGGGCCAAGGTCTCGGCCCGCGTGCTCGGCGAGGTCCTGGACGTCACGCTGCGGCTGCTGCACCCGGTCGTCCCGTTCGTCACCGAGACGCTGTGGACCACGCTCACCGGCAAGGAGTCGGTCGTCATCGCCGACTGGCCGGCCGACAGCGGCTTCCGCGACGCGGGCGCCGAGCAGGAGATCGAGAACCTCCAGCAGGTCATCACCGAGGTCCGCCGCTTCCGCTCCGACCAGGGCCTCCAGCCCGGCCAGCGGGTCCCGGCGAAGCTCGACCTGAGCGGCACCGCCCTGGCCGCGCACGAGGCGGCGATCCGTCAGCTGCTGCGCCTCCAGCCCGCCGAGGACGGCTTCCAGGCCACGGCGACGCTGCCGGTCGCGGGGGCCACGGTCGCCCTCGACCTGTCCGGGGTCATCGACTTCGAGGCGGAGCGCAAGCGCCTGACGAAGGACCTGGCGGCGGCGGAGAAGGAGAAGGCGCAGGCCAACGCCAAGCTGAACAACGAGGCGTTCCTGGCCAAGGCGCCCGAAAAGGTCGTCGACAAGATCCGTCAGCGTCTGTCCGCCGCCGAAGAGGACATTGAACGGATCACCATGCAGTTGGCCGGACTGCCGCAGGGCTGAAGCCGCAACGAACTCGCCGACGTTGTCAGTGGGTTGTGCTTCACTGACAACGTCGGTCTTCCCCGCCGCAGCGGGGATGATCCGGCCGACGGAGGACATCGCTCGGATCAGGGCCCAGCTGTCCGGTCTGCCGCAGGGCTGACACAGCTACGGAAGCAGCCCCCCGTCGCGAGAGGACTCCTCTCGCGACGGGGGGCTGCTTCCGTTTCCGGTGAGGTGATCACCTCCCGGTCGGCGGCGCCTCCCACGGGGTGGGCGGTACGGTCCTCGCCTCCCACGGCCGGGACCGGCCCGGGTCCCACATGGGGCCCCACGGTCCTTCCACCGGTTCCTCGTCCACCCGGTTGAGCGGCCGGTGGCTGCCGCGGTTGCGCTGCGGCCAGAACAGGACGTACACCGTCGACACCGCCACGAAGATCAGCCGGATCAGGCCGCGCGCCGAGTCGTCGTGGACGACGAAGACGCTGCCGTAGAGCACGATCAGCGCGATCCAGCTCCACCACGGCACCAGGCGGCGCTGCCCGCAGACGTCCCACAGCAGGGTGCCGAGCAGCACGGAGGCGGTGTAGTAGGTGTAGACGCTGGGGTCGAGGAGGATGCGGGCGTTCGCGCCCAGCAGCACCACGCCCGCCCAGCGGCCGCGCCACACGGCGACCGCGCCGAGCGTGAGGCCGAGGGCGGCCTGGGCGGGCCGGGCCCAGTTGGGGGTCTCGGGGGTGTTGCCGCCGAGCCAGCGCAGGGCGGACGCGGGGTTGTTGGGGATCGTGAACTTCGCGGCGGCGAAGGAGTGCGGGTCCACGAGGAAGAACGGCAGCCAGGCGACGGCCACCAGCCCCACGCACCACAGCATCGCGCGCATCCAGCGGTCCCTGGGCAGGGCGAGGATCAGCGGCAGGAAGGCCAGCGCGGTCGGCTTGGAGTCCAGCGCCAGGGCGAGGCAGATGCCGACGGCGGCGGGGTTGCAGCGCGTCAGGAACCAGACGGCCAGCGCGGTGAAGAACAGCGCGAGCACGTCGTCCAGGTGCCCGAAGCGGACGGCCACCTCGATCCACATGGGGATGAACGCGGCGCCCGCGATGAGGACGCGCCGGCGCAGGCGCTGGTGGTTGGTGCCGGTGCCCAGGAAGTGCATGGCGGCGCTGCGGCCCGCGAGCACCACGATGACCAGTCCCAGGGCGGACATGAACGCCGCCGCGAGGAACTGGCCGGTGTGCTCCGAGAAGGGGTTGAACAGGCCCGCCACCAGGAAGCTGATGGGGCCCATCTGGAGCTCGGGGTGGTGGGCGTAGAGGTTGAGCCCGCCCGTCCCGTTGCCCCCGTCGTATATCAGCTCGCCGCCGGTGCGCAGATAGTGCCAGGAGAAGCCGCCGCTCGGCTCCACCAGGGCGAACCACAGCACGGTCCACGCTGTGAGCAGCAGCAAGTGCATCCGAGTGCTGACTTCCGGTACCCGCACGACGCTCCTGTTCCGCCACCCGGAACCGCTCCGGGCGATGTGGGCAATGTTTTCCCCGGCGGTCAGATGGCGGAAGAGGGGCGGAGGTTGCCTCGTGGGCCTCAAGTGTGGCCCATTTCATGTTTGTTCAGTTGGTGGCCGCTAACTGTCGGAGGCCGGCGTCAGCTCTCGACGGCGATCGGGCCGGAGGTGACGACCTCGGCGTTGCGCCGCGTCTTCGCCCAGCCGTTGCGGCCGCGCAGCATCCGTACGAAGCCGCGGGCGGACGCCGGGAAGAGGTGGTAGGCGTACAGCCACAGTGCCAGCCCCCACAGCAGGGAGACGAGCAGCGAGCGGCCCGGTGCGCGGTCCCGGCGGTAGACCGGGCCCCACAGGACGAACGGCAGCACGGAGACGACCGCCAGGCCGAGCACGAGCGGCCACAGGGCGAGCATGCCGCCGAACGCCTCGCCGGCACCCTCGTCGGCGACGGTCAGCCCGAGCAGGGCGAACATGACCAGGCAGAGGGCGAGCGTCACCAGGTGGGCGACCGGCTGGAGGAAGGTGTAGAGGGTCTCCAGGACGCCCTTGCCGCTGTAGTGGCGCGAGGAGACGATGCGCGGCGCGTAGCGGACGCACTGGAGATTGCCCTGGGCCCAGCGGGTGCGCTGGGTGAGGAAGCGGCGGCCGTGGGGGAGGCCCTCCTGCGAGACCCAGGTGTCCGCTATGTGCGCTATTCGGTCGCCGTTGAGGATCATGTGCAGGCCGAGCTCGTAGTCCTCCAGGAGCGCGCCGCGCTGCCAGGGGCGGCGCTCGGCCGCGGCGATGCGGTCCAGCGAGGCGAGCCGGGTGAACTGGCCGTTGCCGCCGAGGCCCACGGAGCCGGTGCGGCCGCGCAGCAGCTGCATGCCGGCGTTGGAGACGGAGAACTCCATGTCCTGCATCCGCACGAGCAGCCGGGCGAAGGCGTTGCGGACCCGGCCGCGGTCGGCGAGCGGGCGCGGATCGTCGGCGTTGCGCATGTGCACGCTGACCTGCACGCCGCCGGTCTCCGGGTCGCCGAAGCCGAGGGGGCCGCTGACGCGGTCCAGGGCGCGCGGGTCCAGCTGGCCGTCGGCGTCGATGACGCAGACGACGACGTGCTCGCGGTCGACGTCCTCGGGCAGGTACTCGTTCAGCTCGTCGTACGCGGCGTTGAGCGCGGCGCCCTTGCCCAGCCGGGCGTTGGGGCGGTGGCGGCGCACGAGGTGGACGCGGCGGTCCGTCTCGCCGAGCTCGGCGACGATCGCGCCGGTGCGGTCGTCGCTGTCGTCGTCGATGACCCACACGTGGGCGCTCGGGTGGTCCTTGCGCAGCCGGTCGACGGTCGTCCCGATGACGGCTTCCTCGTCACGGCACGGCACGAAGAAGTGCCAGTCGAACGCGGCGGCGTTCCCGTCCTCGACGGTGGGGCGCCGCAGGTACGAGGTCCGCGCCCCGGCCCAGTAGAGGAGGAAGCAGAGCAGCAGGAAGAAGGGGAAGACGAACAGCAGGGGACTGTCGAACATGAGGGTGGGAACTCCGGGGGTGGGGGGCGGTTCGCGGGAGCGGCGGGCCGGGCGTTACGCGGCCGCGGCGAGCTGCTCCGGCGCCGTGACGGCGGCGAGCAGGGCGACGATCCGCTCGGAGGCGAGCCCGTCCCCGAAGGGGCTGGGGAGCGCGGCCAGCCGGGCCAGGCCGGCGGGACCCTCCGCGAGCCGGCGGCGGGCGACGGCGCCGATCTGCGGGCCGGGCTCCACCAGGTCCGCGAAGTCGGCCATCGCCTCGGGGCGTTCGGTGGAGCGGCGGACGACGACCAGCGGGCGGCCCAGCACGGTGCACTCCTCCTGGATGCCGCCGGAGTCGGAGACCAGGAGCGCGGCGTGGCGGGCCAGCGCGAGGAACTCGCCGTAGCCCAGCGGGCGGCACACGGTCAGGCCGGTGAGCAGGTCCTCCAGACCGGCGGCCGCGATCCGCGCCCGGGTGCGCGGGTGCAGCGGCACGACGACGGGGACGGACTCCGCGAGCGCGGACAGCTCGGTGAGGATCGCCCGGAGGGCGTCCACGGAGTCGGTGTTCTCGGGCCGGTGGACGGTGGCCAGGACGTACGCGTCGGCCGTCAGCCCGTGCCGCTCGACGAGCTCCGCGCGGGCGGAGGCGTCCGGCAGCTGGCCGTGCACGGCCTCCACGACGGTGTTGCCGGTGACGGCGATACGCGCGTCGTCGATGCCCTCGGCGAGGAGGTTGGCGCGGTTGTCCCCGGTCGCCGCGCACAGCACGTCGGCGATCCGGTCGATGAGGACGCGGTTGTGCTCCTCGGGCATGTTGCGGTCGTGGCTGCGCAGCCCGGCCTCGACGTGCAGCAGCGGGATGCCGCGGGCGTTCGCGGCGAGCGCGCCGGCGAGGGCGGCGTTGGTGTCGCCCTGCACGACTACGGCGAGCGGCGGCTCGGCGGTGAACAGCGCGTCGAGCTGCGCGAGCGCGGCGGAGATCTGCACGGCGCGCGGCTGCCCGCCGATCCCGGTCAGGAAGGTCGGCTCCGGAAGCCCGAGCTCGCTCAGGAAACGGCCGGACAGCTCCTCGTCGTAGTGCTGACCCGTGTGCACCAGGTGGGCGGCGGGGCCCAGCAGGCGGACGAGGTCGGTGAGCTTGACGAGCTCGGGGCGGGTGCCGAGGACGACAGCGACGCTACGGGCGGGGAGGTGCGACACGGATGACTCCTGGAGCTGTGCGACGAGGACGGCTCCGAGAGTGCGAGGGGTTGGTTGCGGGGTTGGATGGGCGTCGGTTGCGTGACGGTTGCGGATCGCTCCGCGGGGGGTTTCGGGACGTTGGTCCCGTGGGGCGCCGGGCCTTTTTCCCCAGCCCCGCCCCTTCCCGGCTGCATCTGAATTTGCGGCTCCGCCGCGTGGGGGGCGCTGCCCCAGACCCCGATGTGCGGGTGCGTCGGCTGACGCGCAGCGCCTGCGGCGCTCGTCCTCAAACTCCCCCAGCTACCTCCCCCAGACTCCGTCCGGGGGTGCCCCCAGAGGTGGGGCCCCCCCGGGGGGGGGGGGGGCCCCCACGGAAAATACAAAACCGGGGGGGGGGGAGGTGGGGGGGGGGGGGGGGCCCCCCCGGGGCCCCCCCCCGGGGGGGCCCGGCCCCCCCCCCACCCCCCCCCCCCCCGGGGGGGGCCCACCTCTGGGGGAGGTAGCTGGGGGAGTTTGAGGACACCGCGCGAAGCGCGGTCCGGGGTCTGGGGCGGAGCCCCAGTTTCGGGAAGGGGCGGGGCTGGGGAACAAAGCGCCGCAGGCGTGCACCAGCCGCGGAGCCCCCACGCGGCGGAGCCGCACATCAGATGCAGCCGGGAAGGGGCGGGGCTGGGGAAGCAAGCCCGCCGCAGGCGCCGCCCAGGTCCCGGGCGCGAGCCCGGAAGCGCTAATCCAGCGCCCGATACCGGTAGCCGAGCCCCCTGACGGCCTCCAGGGGGTCCGCCGCCTCATCCCCCGCCGCCTGCCGAAGCTTGCGCCGCAACCGAAGCACCGCGAACTTCACCCGCTCCCGCCCCGTCCCCTCCGGGTCGTCCCAGACGCGGTCGAGCAGCTGGTCGGTGGTGAGCACCCGGCCCCGGTTGCGGACGAGCACCTGGAGCAGCCGGTACTCGATGTCGCTGAGCCGTGCCTCGTGGCCCTGCCAGACCGCCGAGCGGCGCTCGGGGACCAGCCGCAGGCCGTCGTCGAAGGAGTCGCCGGCCCACCGGGTGGGCGCGGTGCGGCGCAGGAGGGCCTCGACGCGGGCGAGGAGCTCGTCGTTGCCGAAGGGCTTGGGGAGGTAGTCGTCGGCCCCGGCGCGCAGCCCGCGCACCCGGTCGGTCTCGGCGCCGCGGGCGGTGAGCAGGAGGACGGGCAGGTCGCTGAGGTCGCGGGTGCGCTCCAGCACCTCCCAGCCGTTGAGCTGGGGCAGGCCGATGTCGAGGAGCATCAGCGCGGGCCGTTCGGTGAACAGCAGCCGCAGCCCGTCGCGGCCGTTGTCGGCGTGGATCACGTCGTAGCCGGCCCGGTCGAGGAGGGTGCGCAGGGCGAGGGCGAGGTCGGGGTCGTCCTCGACGACCAGGACGCGGCTCACGGCGCGTCCTGACCGGCGGGCGCGGTGTCGGGGCCGGGCCCGGTGACGGGCAGCCGGATCAGGAAGGTCGCGCCCTCGCCCTCGGCGCCACCCGCGGTGAGGGTGCCGCCGTGGAGCTGGACGACCGTACGGCTGATGGCGAGCCCGAGGCCGGTGCCGGGATAGCCGCCGCCGGTGGCATTCGGTGCGCGGACGAATCCGGTGAAGATTTCCTCATGGAATTCATGCGGGATGCCGATTCCCGTATCGGTTACTTCGATCTCCCAGAAATGCCCGTGCGGAGCGGCCGTCACGGTGATCCGGCCATCCGATGGGGTGAATTTCGCGGCGTTCTCCAGAAGATTGGCCAGGACTTGCTGAAGGCGGTGCCGGTCGCCCCGGAGAGCGGGTCCCCGCGCGCAGTCCAGCACGGTGAAGACGGCCGCTCCCTGCGGCGTGGCCAGCCGGTCCAGGACGGCGTCCTGGACCATCGCGGGCACGTCCACCGCGTCGAATTCCAGCTCCAGGCCGGAGGCCCGCATCCGGGTGGTCAGCAGCAGGTCGGCGATCACCCGCTGCATGCGGTCGGCGTTGCGGCGGATGGCGTCGAGGAAGGCCAGCTGGTCGGCCCCCAGGGCGCTGCCCGCATCCGGGTCGGCCAGCAGCTCGCAGAAGCTGATGATGGACGTGAGCGGGGTCCGCAGCTCGTGGGAGGCGGCCGCGGTGAAGGCGTTGCGCTGCCGCGCGAGCTCCGTGAGCGCGAGGTTGTCGCGCTCCAGGTCGCGCTCCCGGCGCTTGCGGTCGGTGATGTCCTGGAAGGTCCACAGCGCCCCGAGGTGGGCGCCCGCGCGGCGCAGCGGCTCGACCTCGCGCCGGATGGTGCGCCCGTCCGTGAGCGGGATCTCGGCCGTCCGGTGCACGTGTCGGCCCGCCAGGATCTCGCCGGGGCTGCCGGGGCCGGAGAAGCCGGCCGCGAAGAAGGCCCGTACGAGGGGGACGACCGGCCGCAGCGGAGCGCCGGGGGAGAGGTCGGCCCGGCCCTCCAGATCGAACATGCGGACGAAGCGCTGGTTCGTCGCCAGCACCTCGTCCGCCGGGCCCTGCACGAGTGCGCCCGCCGGCAGCGCTTCCAGGACCGCCTGGAGCCGGTCCCGGTCCTCGGACGGCATCTTTCTCAGCCAGCTCTCATGGAGTCGGGGAACACTAACTCCGCTTAACGGAGTTTTCGGGAAAACCGTATGCCAAGGAGAGGGAGCGCGCCCCCCAATGAACAAGCCCGTCCGGCACGTCGCCGTCTGCTCCCTGCTGCTCGTCCTCGCCGTGCTCGTCCGGGCCACCTGGATACAGGCCGCCGAGGCGGGCAGCCTCGACGACAACCCCCACAACCCGCGACAGGCGATAGCCGCCCACTCCCGGCCGCTCGGCAACATCCTCGCCGGAGGCAAGCCGCTCACCGGCTCCACGGCCACCGGCGGCGACCTGAAGTACAAGCGCACCTACACCGACGGCGCGCTCTACGCCCCGGTCACCGGCTTCTCCTCGCAGATCTACGGCGACACCCAGCTGGAGAGCCTCTACAAATCCGTCCTCACCGGCCAGGACGACCGGCTGCGCAGCCCCTCCGACGCCATCACCAACAAGCAGCCCGACCCCGGCGACGTCATCACCACCATCGACCCGGCCGTGCAGAAGGCCGCCTTCGAGGGGCTCGGCGACAAGACGGGCGCCGCCATCGCCCTCGACCCCGCCACCGGGGCGATCCTCGGCATGGCCAGCACCCCCTCGTACGACCCCGGGCGCTTCGCGGGATCCGGCGCCGCCGACCAGAAGGCGTGGGAGAAGCTGGAGAAGGACAAGGGGCAGCCGACCCTCAACCGCGCGCTGCGCCAGACCTATCCGCCGGGCTCGGCCTTCAAGCTCGTCGTCGCGGCGGCCGCCCTGGAGAACGGCCTCTACTCCTCCGTCGACGACCCCACCGACAGCCCCGACCCCTACCTCCTGCCGGGCACCCGCACCTACCTGCCCAACGAGAACACCAGCGCCCCCTGCAAGAACGCCAGCATCCGCACGGCGCTCCAGTACTCCTGCAACAACGTGTTCGGGCACCTCGCCGAGCGGCTCGGCGCGCAGAAGGTCGCACAGCAGGCGGAGAAGCTCGGCTTCAACGACGGCAAGATCGACACGCCCGTACGGGCCGCCAAGAGCCTCTACCCGACCGACATGAACGCCTCGCAGACGGCGCTGTCCGGCATCGGCCAGTTCGACGACCAGGCCACCCCGCTCCAGATGGCCATGGTCTCCTCGGCCATCGCCAATGACGGCAAGCTGATGACGCCCCGGCTCGTCGACCGCGTCACCGACGGCAGCTCCGGCGTCCTGGAGAAGAGCGACCCGAAGCAGTACGGCCAGGCGATGTCCGCCGACACCGCCCGGCAGCTGAAGTCCGCGATGCGGACCGTCGTCGAGCAGGGCACCGGCAGCAACGCCCGGATCGACGGCCTGACCGTCGGCGGCAAGACGGGCACCGCGCAGCACGGCGTCGACAACAGCGGCACGCCGTACGCCTGGTTCGTCTCCTACGCGCAGAACAGCCAGGGCAAGCAGGTCGCCGTCGCCGTGGTGATCGCCGACAGCGACGCCGACCGCTCGGAGGTCAGCGGCAACGGGCTCGCCGCCCCCGTGGCCAAGGCGATGATGAGCGCGGCGCTGGCCCCCGGTGCCTGATGACCGCGCTGTCAGTGCGGCTCCGTAGACTGGACCGCGTGAGCGAGCGCCCCCAGAACGACGAGAACGACGACACCGGCACCGGCGAAGACGACCGGTTCGCCGAGATTGTCGATGCCGAGACCGACCTCCCCCGAGCTCTCGACTCCGCTCGAGCAGGGGGGACCCCCACCCCCGACCTCGCCGTGATCGAGGCCGGCAGCCGCACCCTGCGCACCCAGGGCGGCCCGCCGCAGGGCGACGGCGTGCCGTCCCGCCCGGCCGACCCCGAGGTCGACCGGGCGCTGCGCGAGGTCGAGGCCGAGCTGGCCGGCCGCTGGCCCGAGACCAAGCTCGACCCGTCGCTGCGCCGCATCGAGGCCCTGATGGACATCCTCGGCCAGCCGCAGCGCGCGTACCCCGCCATCCACATCACCGGCACCAACGGCAAGACCAGCACCGCCCGCATGATCGAGGCGCTGCTGGGCGCCTTCGACCTGCGCACCGGCCGCTACACGAGCCCGCACGTCCAGTCCGTCACCGAGCGGATCAGCCTGGACGGCGCCCCCATCGAGGCCGAGCGCTTCATCGAGACGTACCGCGACATCCAGCCGTACGTGGAGATGGTCGACGACCGCGAGGAGCACCGGCTCTCCTTCTTCGAGGTGCTCACCGCCATGGCCTACGCGGCCTTCGCGGACGCCCCCGTCGACGTGGCGGTCGTCGAGGTCGGCATGGGCGGCACCTGGGACGCCACCAATGTCGTCGACGGCACGGTCGCCGTCGTCACCCCCATCTCGCTGGACCACACCGACCGGCTCGGCGCGACCCCCGGTGACATCGCCGGGGAAAAGGCCGGGATCGTCAAGCAGGGCGCCACCGTCGTCCTCGCCCAGCAGCCCGTCGACGCCGCGCAGGTCCTCCTCAAGCGCTCGGTCGAGGCCGACGCGACGGTCGCCCGCGAGGGCATGGAGTTCGGTGTCGTCTCCCGCGAGGTCGCCGTCGGCGGCCAGCTGCTGACGCTGCGCGGCCTGGGCGGCGAATATCCGGAGGTCTTCCTCCCGCTGTACGGCGCCCACCAGGCGCACAACGCCGCGGTCGCCCTCGCCGCCGTCGAGGCGTTCTTCGGCATCGGCTCGGAGCACGCCCGCACGCTCGACATCGACACCGTCCGCCGCGCCTTCGCCGCCGTCACCTCGCCGGGCCGGCTGGAGGTCGTGCGCCGCAGCCCCACCGTGGTGCTGGACGCCGCGCACAACCCCGCGGGCGCGGCCGCCGCGGCCGGGGCCGTCACCGAGGCGTTCGGTTTCAGCCGCCTCATCGGTGTGGTCGGCGCCAGCGCCGACAAGGACGTCCGGGGGGTCCTGGAAGCCTTCGAACCGATCTTCGCCGAGGTCGTGGTGACCCGGAACTCCAACCCGCGCTCCATGGACCCCGACGAGCTGGCCGGCATCGCGGTCGAGATCTTCGGCGCCGAGCGCGTGCAGGTCGAGCCCCGGCTCGACGACGCCCTGGAGGCGGCCATCACCCTCGCGGAGGAAGAGGGCGAGTTCTCCGGCGCGGGCGTCCTGGTGACCGGCTCCGTGATCACGGTCGGCGAGGCCCGGCTGCTCCTGGGGAGGGACTGACCATGCGCATGCTCTGCTCCAGCACTCTGATCGGTGAATTCTTCATCATCGGGTTCGCCGGTCTGGTCGCCATGCAGACGTCCGACGTCCCCACCGGCACGGTGTGGGCCGTCAGCGGCACGGCGATGGTGCTGAGCGTCCTGCTGTGCGGGATGCTCGGGCGGCCCGGCGGCGTGCAGCTCGGCTGGCTGCTGCAGGGCGCGCTGGTCCTCAGTGGGTTCGTCGTCCCGATGATGTTCATCCTGGGCGTCGTCTTCGGACTGCTGTGGTGGGCGTCCGTCCACTTCGGCGGCAAGATCGACGAAGCGAAGGCGCGCTTCGCGCGCGAGGCGGCGGACGAGGCTGCGGCCGACCCGGCCTGAGCGCTCCGCTGGAGTGCGGTCCGGTCACCGCGGCCCCGGTGGGGGCCGGCCGCGCAGTTCCCCGCGCCCCGCACGGGGCGCGGCACCGCTCGGTGGGCCCGCCCCCGATCTCGGGTCCCGAAGATCCGCGATACCCTCGCCGCACTGTTGTCCCGCCCGCAAGGAGCCGCAAGTATGAGCCAGCGCACCCTCGTCCTCCTCAAGCCCGACGCCGTGCGGCGCGGCCTGACCGGCGAGATCATCGGCCGGATCGAGCGCAAGGCGAACTGGACGATCAGCGCGCTGGAGCTGCGCACCCTGGACCGGGGCACGCTGGAGCAGCACTACGCCGAGCACGTCGGCCGCGAGTTCTACGAGCCCCTGATGCAGTTCATGTCCTCCGGGCCCGTCGTGGCCCTGGTGGTCGAGGGGGAGCGTGTGATCGAGGGCGTGCGCGCGCTGGCCGGCCCGACCGACCCCATCTCGGCCGCCCCGGGCTCCATCCGTGGTGACTTCGGCACCATCACGCGCGAGAACCTCATCCACGCCTCGGACTCCGAGGAGTCCGCCCAGCGGGAAATCAAGATTTTCTTTCCGGGCCTTGCCTGATAGCCCGTCAGTGACGCACCTATTCTGATCAGGGGCGGCCGATTTCTTTTCGGCCGCCCTCTGGCATATGCGCGGCGAACGAGGGAACCTCTCACTCCGACACGACGTCACCATTACTGGGGCGGGCTCGCGTTCCGCCGACAATGGCGGAGGAACCCTCGCGCCGCGTACGACCGGTCGAGACTACGATGAAGCTTCCGCGCCCCGCAGCGCACCGCACACCCTGCCGACCTCAAGTAAGCATTCGCTCCAGCTGGGAAGGCCAGACGTATCCTCATGGGGAACAACATGTCGTTCATCGGCCGTGACATGGCTGTCGACCTCGGGACCGCCAACACGCTGGTGTACGTCAGAGGCCGCGGAATCGTCCTCAACGAGCCGTCAGTCGTCGCCATCAACACCAACACCGGCGGCATCCTCGCGGTGGGTGCCGAGGCGAAGAAGATGATCGGCCGGACCCCGGGCAACATCGTCGCCGTGCGTCCGCTCAAGGACGGGGTGATCGCGGACTTCGAGATCACGGAGCGGATGCTCCGCTACTTCATCCTCAAGATCCACAAGCGGCGCTGGATGGCCCGCCCGCGCGTCGTGGTCTGCGTGCCCTCCGGCATCACCGGCGTCGAGCGCCGCGCGGTGATCGAGGCGTCCACCCAGGCCGGCGCCCGCCAGGTGCACATCATCGAGGAGCCGATGGCCGCCGCGATCGGCTCCGGCCTCCCCGTCCACGAGGCCACCGGCAACATGGTCGTCGACATCGGCGGCGGCACCACCGAGGTCGCGGTGATCTCCCTCGGCGGAATCGTCACGGCACAGTCCATCCGGGTCGCGGGCGACGAGCTCGACAACGCGATCATCCAGCACATCAAGAAGGAGTACAGCCTCCTCCTCGGTGAGCGCACCGCCGAACAGATCAAGATCACCATCGGCTCGGCCTACGACCTCGAACAGGACGAGCACACCGAGATCCGCGGCCGCGACCTCGTCAGCGGGCTGCCCAAGACCGTGGTCATCTCGGCCGCCGAGGTCCGCAAGGCCATCGAGGAGCCCGTCAACTCCATCGTCGACGCCGTCAAGACCACCCTCGACAAGTGCCCGCCCGAGCTGTCGGGTGACGTGATGGACCGCGGGATCGTTCTCACGGGCGGCGGCGCTCTCCTGCGCGGCCTCGACGAACGGCTGCGCCGGGAGACCGGGATGCCGATCCACATCGCCGAGGACCCGCTGGACTCCGTCGCCCTGGGCTCCGGCAAGTGCGTCGAGGAGTTCGAGGCGCTCCAGCAGGTGCTGGACGCCCAGCCCCGCCGGTGAACGGGTGACCGGCCGGGGCTGGAATTCACCGGTCCGGCCGGTTCTCGCGGCCACCCGTGTCAGGGTGGCGCGAGGGCGGCGCCCGGCTGTACCCGCTGCCGGTATCCAAACTGATATACAGGCAGAACGCTCCCGATGACCGGTCCGGACCCGCAGCCGGCCGGTCCGACGAGAAGGGCACGCCGCCGCACGTGAGGGACACACGAGAGAGCCGGCTGCTACTGGTGCTGCTGGTCGCCGTCGCGTTCGCACTGATCACGGTGGACATCCGCGGTGGCGAACAGTCCCCGCTCGACGGCGTCCGGCACGCCGCCGCCTCGGCCTTCGGGCCGGTGGAGGCCGGGGTCGCCGACGCCGTGGACCCGGTCGGCAACGCCGTCGCGGCCGTACGCGACTCGGGCGGCCGCCACAGCCGGATCGCCCAGCTGGAGCGGGAGAACGCCGACCTCAAGCAGCGCCTCGGCAGCAACGACCGCAACCGCGGCCGGGCCCGCGAGCTGGACGCCATGCTCAAGACCGCGGGCCGCGGGCAGTACGGCATCAAGGGCGCCCAGGTCATCGCCATAGGAGCCGCCCAGGGCTTCTCCTGGACGGTCACCATCGACGCGGGCAGCGACGACGGCATCCACCGCGACATGACCGTGCTCAACGGCGACGGCCTCGTCGGCAGGGTCACCACCGTCTCCCGGTCCACCGCCACCGTGCTGCTCGCGACCGACCCCAAGTTCACCGTCGGCACCCGCATGGAGAAGTCCGGCGAACTCGGCTTCGCCACCGGCCAGGGCGACCGCTCGCTGCGCGTCGAACTCCTCAACGGCAAGGCCTCCGTCCACGAGGGCGACCGCCTCGTCACCTTCGGCTCCAGCAGGAACAAGCCGTTCGTGCCCGGCGTCCCCGTCGGCGAGGTCACCCGCGTCGAGCCCGCGGGCGGCAGCCTGACCCGCACCCTCCAGGTCCGGCCCTTCGTCGGCTACAGCAGGCTCGACATCGTGGGCGTCGTCGTCGAGGAGCCCCGCACCGACCCGCGCGACACCGTCCTGCCACCGAAACCGGAAGCCCCCAAGCCGACGCCCACGGTGACCGTCACGGCCACCCCCTCCGCGAGCGCCAAACCCCAGGACTGAACCGATGCGCATCAACCGGATCCTGCTCTCGTCGGCGCTCGTCGTGATCGCCCTCGTCGTCCAGGTGACCGTTCTCGCCCGGCTCCACCTCCCCGGCGCCGTCCCCGACCTGATGCTCCTCGTCGTCGTCGGCCTCACGCTCGTCTACGGGCACACCAGCGGCGCCCTCATCGGCTTCGGGGCCGGTCTCCTCGCCGACCTCGCGCCGCCCGCCGACCACGCCACCGGGCGGTACGCCCTGGTGCTGTGCGTGATCGGCTATCTCGTCGGCCTGGTCAAGCCGGAGAGCGGGAGAGTGCGTTCGGCCACCGTGCCCATGCTCGCCGTCGTCGCCGCGGCCATCGGCTCCACGCTGCTCTACGCGGGCGTGGGCTCCCTCGTCGGCGACACCGCGGCCCGCCACGTCGGGCTGACCGGCCTGGTCCTCACCGCGACGCTCTACGACCTGCTGCTGGCACCCTTCACCGTGCCGCTGATCATGGCGCTCGCCCGCCGCACCGAGAACGACCCGCTCGCCGGTGAGGGGGGCCCGGCGACCCTGGCCGGCGGCGAGGGCGCCTACTCGCGCCTCGGCGGCCAGCGCGGCGGCCTCTTCGGCCGGCCGCTCCGCCGCCAGGGCCGTCTGAAGGGGGTCCGGCGGCTGTGACACGGCACTCTTCCGGCAAGCACGGCGGGGCGGTCGAGGGGGCACACGGAGAGGCGTCCGCCGGGGCGTGCGCCGGTGGCTCCGGAGCGACGAACGAGGGGGCGTCATGAGCAACATTCCCGAATCCGGGCGGACTTCCCGCGTCACCATCCGCCTCATCACCATCCAGATCCTCGTCGTCTCCCTCCTGCTCACCCTCGGCGGCCGCCTCTGGTACCTCCAGATCCGCAACGGCGACCAGTACACCGCCGAAGCCGCCGACAACCACATCCAGCAGGTCGTCGCCCCCGCCACCCGCGGCTCGATACTGGACGCCCGCGGCGTGCCGCTCGCCGACAACGAGACCCGCCTCGTGGTCTCCGCCAACCGCACCGACCTGCTGAAGATGCCCGACCGCGGCAAGACCGTGCTCGCCCGGCTCGCCGGCGTCCTCGGCCTCAGGCCCGAGGACGTCGCCGCCAAGGTGCGGCTGTGCGACGCCAAGACCCCCAAGCCCTGCTGGGCCGGCTCGCCCTACCAGCCCATCCCCATCACCGACCAGGCCACCACCCAGCAGGCCCTGCAGATCCGCGAGCGCGCCGAGGACTTCCCCGGCGTCACCGCCGAGCCCACGGCCGTACGCCGCTACGCCGGGCCCGGCGGCTCCAACACCGCCCAGGTGCTCGGCTATCTCTCGCCCGTCACCGACGACGAGATCAGCAAGACCAAGGCCGGCTCCGCCCCGCTGCTCCGCTCCGACCAGGTCGGCCGCTCCGGCCTCGAGCGGCAGTACGACACCCAGCTGCGCGGCAAGGCGGGCGTCACCCGCTACGAGGTCGACAACCTCGGCCGCGTCATCGGCAAGGCCAAGAGCGACAAGGCCGTGCCCGGGGCCAACATCGTCACCAGCATCGACGCCCGCGTGCAGGCCATAGCGGAACGCGAACTGGACCAGGCGATGAAGGACGCCCGCAAGGAGCTCGACCGCAACACCGGCGTCAACTACAAGGCCGACGCGGGCGCCGTCGTGGTGATGGAGTCCAAGACCGGCCGGGTCGTCGCCATGGCCTCCAACCCCACCTACGACCCCAACGCCTGGGTCGGCGGCATCTCCGCCAAGGACTACAAGCAGCTCACCGGCAAGGACTCGGACTACCCGCTGCTCAACCGGGCCATCCAGGGCCAGGCGGCACCCGGCTCGATCTTCAAGGTCATCTCCGCCACCGCCGCCGTCAGGGCCGGATACGCCTTCAACGACAACTACAACTGCTCCAGCTCGTACAGCATCGGCAACCAGGTCTTCAAGAACTTCGAGTCCAAGGGCTACGGCCCGATCAACCTCGGCCGGGCGCTGGAGGTCTCCTGCGACACAGTCTTCTACGACCTGGCCTACCGCCAGTGGCAGAAGGACGGCGGCAACAACCCCAAGCACCCGGCGGACTGGTTCTACCGCACCGCCCACGACTTCGGCCTCGGCAAGGAGACCGGCATCGACCTCCCCAACGAGGTCGAGGGCCGCGTCCCGGACCGCGAGTGGAAGAAGAAGTACTGGGAGGCCAACAAGGACACCTGGTGCAAGCAGGGCGGCAACAGCGACGACTACGCCGCCAAGATCGCCAAGGAGAACTGCGAGTCCGGCATGCGGATGCGCGCCGGTGACTCCGTCAACTACTCCATCGGCCAGGGCGACACCCTCGTCACACCCATCCAGATGGCCACCATCTACGCGGGCATCAGCAACGGTGGCACGCTCTACAACCCCACCATCGGCAAGGCCATCGTCAGCGCCGACGGCAAGCACGTCCAGGAGATCGCCCCCACCGCCCACGGCAGGCTGCCCTTCGACAGGAAGACCCGCGACCAGCTCGACGCGGCGCTCGCCGGCGTCGCCACCCAGGGCAGCGCCGCCTGGCGCTTCGAGGGCTGGCCGCAGAAGGACATCCCGATGCACGCCAAGACCGGCACCGCCGAGGTCTACGGCAAGCAGACCACCTCGTGGTTCGCGACGTACACGCAGGACTACACCGTCGTCATGACGATCTCTCAGGGCGGCACCGGCTCCGGCGCCTCCGGCCCCGCCGTGCGCAACATCTACAACGCGCTCTACGGCGTCGACGAGAAAGGCAAGATCGACCCCGGCAAGGCCCTGCTGCCGCACCCCGAGAGCGGACTCCCCAAGATCGAGAAGGACGGCACGATCGAGGCCCAGAAGATCGACGCGCCCTCCCCGCCGCCCGCCCGGAAGGAGGACCAGCAGCAATGACCACCACCGGCGGCTACAGGATCCGCCGCTACACCCCCGAGCGCGGCGTCTGGGGCACGCTCACCGCCCGCGACTCCGTCCTGCGCCGCCTCGACTGGGTCATGCTGCTCGCCGCGCTCGCCCTCTCCGGCATCAGCACCCTGCTGGTCTACTCCGCCACCCGCGGCCGCAAGGAACTCACCCACGGCGACCCGTACTACTTCCTGCTCCGCAACATCCTCAACACCGGCATCGGGCTCGCCCTCGCCATCGGCGCGGTCTGGGTCGGCCACCGCGCCCTGCGCGGCGCCGTCCCCATCCTCTACGGCGTCTCCGTGCTGCTCACCGCCGCCGTGCTCACCCCGCTGGGCGCCACCATCAACGGCGCCCGCTCCTGGATCCAGCTGGGCGGCGGCTTCTCCCTCCAGCCCTCCGAGTTCACGAAGATCACCATCACGCTCGGCATGGCGATGCTGTTGGCCGCCAAGGTCGACGGGGGCGAGAAGGCGCACCCCGACCACCGCACCGTCCTCCAGGCTCTCGGCCTCGCCGCCCTGCCGGTCCTGATCATCCTGCTGATGCCCGACCTCGGCTCCGTGATGGTGCTGGTGGTGATCGTGCTCGCCGTGCTGCTCGCCTCCGGCGCCTCCAACCGCTGGATCGCCGGCCTGCTCGGCGCGGGCGTCCTAGGCTGCGTCCTCATCTGGCAGCTCGGCGTGCTCGACGAGTACCAGATCAACCGCTTCGCCGCCTTCGCCAACCCCGCCCTCGACCCCTCCGGCGTCGGCTACAACACCAACCAGGCCCGTATCGCCATCGGTTCCGGCGGCCTCACCGGCGCCGGGCTCTTCCACGGCTCCCAGACCACCGGCCAGTTCGTGCCCGAGCAGCAGACCGACTTCATCTTCACCGTCGCCGGGGAGGAGCTCGGCTTCGTCGGCGCGGGCGCGATCATCTTCCTCGTCGGTGTCGTCCTCTGGCGCGCCTGCCGGATCGCCCGCGAGACGACGGAGCTCTACGGGGCGATCGTCGCGGCCGGGATAATCGCCTGGTTCGCCTTCCAGGCGTTCGAGAACATCGGGATGACGCTGGGGATCATGCCGGTGACCGGGCTGCCACTGCCCTTCGTCTCCTACGGCGGCTCGTCGATGTTCGCCGCGTGGATCGCCATCGGCCTGCTCCAGTCGATCAAGGTCGAGAGACCCGTGTCCGCGTAGGGCCCGGTCCCGGCAGGCGTTCGAAACCGGTCGCATCGCCGCCGAGCCCTGCACATCGGGCCGTATCCGGACTAGATTCGCCCTATGGCGGACACCGTGCGAGAGATCGAGCGGAAGTACGAAGGCCATGGCGCGAAGCAGGCCCGGCTGCCCGACCTGAGCCGGGTCGCGGCGACCGTCACCGACCAGGGGACGCACAAGCTCGACGCCGTCTACTACGACACGAAGGACCGGCGCCTCGCCGACGCGCACATCACCCTCCGCCGCCGCACCGGCGGAAACGACGCGGGCTGGCACCTCAAGCTCCCCGTCGGCCCCGGCGTGCGCGACGAGATCCGCGCGCCCCTGACCCCGGCCGTGCCACGGGAACTCACCGACCTCGTGCGCTCCAGGATCCGCCACGCCGAGCTCACCCCGGTGGTCCGCATCGTCTCCCGCCGCACGGTCCACCACCTCCTGGACGACGACGGCACCCTCCTCGCCGAGGCGAGCGAGGACGCGGTCACCGCCGACCGGCTCACCCGGGGCGGCCGCTCCGCCCGCTGGACGGAGGTCGAGGTGGAGCTCGGCGAAGGCACCGACCCGGCCTTCCTCGACACCGTCGAGCGACGCCTGCGCAAGGCCGGGCTCCGCCCCTCGAAGTCCCCCTCCAAGCTGGCCCGCGCCCTCGCGGAGACCGACCCCGCACCGCCGAAGGCCACAGGCAAGAAGGGCAAGAAGGGCAAGAAGGCAGCCGGACCCACCGCCGGTGACCACGTGCTCGCGTACGTCCGCGAACAGACCGAGGCCCTCCTCGCCCTCGACCCCGCCGTCCGCGGCCGCGCCGAGGACTCCGTCCACCGGATGAGGGTCGCCACCCGGCGGCTCCGCAGCGCCTTCCGGACGTACGGCAAGGTCCTCGACCGCGAGGTCACCGACCCCGTCGGCGCCGAACTGAAATGGCTCGCCACCGAACTCGGCGTCGACCGCGACCACGAAGTCCTCGCCGCACGCCTCGCGGACCGGCTCGCCGAGGTGGACGGCACGCTCGTCCTCGGACCCGTCGCCGCCCGGCTCCGCATCGCCGCGGCGGGCCGCCGCAAGGGCTCCCGCAAGCGCCTCGCCGCCCTCCTCGACAGCGACCGCTATCTCACCCTCCTCGACACCCTCGACGCCCTGCTCACCGACCCGCCCCTGCGCCCCGCGGCCGCCCGTCCGCCACGCGAGGTGCTGGCCAAGGCCGTCCTGCGCGACTACGGCCGCCTCGCCTCCCGCGTCGAGCACGCCCTGGCCACCGGGCCGGGCCCGGAGCGCGACACCGTCCTGCACGACGCCCGCAAGGCCGCCAAGCGCGCCCGCTACGCCGCGGAGGCGGCGCGGCCGGCGCTCGGCAAGCCGGCGAAACGGTTCGCGGCCCGCATGAAGTCCGTACAGTCGCTGCTCGGCGACCACCAGGACAGCGTCATGGCCCGCGCCGCCCTGCGCACCCTCGCGGTCCAGGCCCACGCGGCGGGGGAGAGCACCTTCACCCTCGGACTCCTGTACGGCCGGGAGGAGCGGCGGGCGGCCGACGACGAGCGGGAGCTGCCGGAGCTGTGGCGCAAGGCATCACGCAAGCGCCACCGCGAGGCACTGCTGCGCTGAGGCGCTCCCGGGCCCCCGGGAACTCACCGTGCAAGGGCGTCACCTCGGCTGCGTTAGCCTTGAGGGTCACCCCTGTCAGCTCACGAAGGTCTCGGGTATGTCTGCCGAATCGGTCTTCCCGCAGCTCGAAGCTCTGCTCCCGCATGTGCAGAAGCCGATCCAGTACGTCGGTGGAGAGCTCAATTCCACGGTCAAGCCCTGGGAGTCCACGGACGTCCGCTGGGCGCTCATGTACCCCGACGCCTACGAGGTCGGGCTGCCCAACCAGGGCGTCATGATCCTCTACGAGGTCCTCAACGAGCGTGAGGGCGTCCTCGCCGAGCGCACGTACAGCGTGTGGCCGGACCTCGAGGAGCTGATGCGCGAGCACAAGGTCCCGCAGTTCACCGTGGACAGCCACCGGCCCGTCGGCGCGTTCGACGTCTTCGGCCTGAGCTTCTCCACCGAGCTCGGCTACACCAACATGCTCACCGCCCTCGACCTCGCCGGCATCCCGCTCGACGCGGCCGACCGCACCGTCGACCACCCGATCGTCCTCGCCGGCGGCCACGCGGCCTTCAACCCCGAGCCGATCGCGGAGTTCATCGACTGCGCGGTGATCGGCGACGGCGAGCAGGCCGTGCTGGAGATCACCGACATCATCCGGGCGTGGAAGGCCGAGGGCCGTCCCGGTGGCCGCGACGAGGTGCTGCTGCGCCTGGCCAGGACCGGCGGCGTCTACGTCCCGCGCTTCTACGACGTGGAGTATCTGGCCGACGGCCGGATCGCCCGCGTCGTGCCCAACCACTCCGGCGTGCCGTGGCGCGTGTCCAAGCACACCGTGATGGACCTCGACGAGTGGCCCTACCCCAAGCAGCCGCTCGTCCCGCTCGCCGAGACCGTGCACGAGCGCATGTCGGTGGAGATCTTCCGCGGCTGCACCCGCGGCTGCCGCTTCTGCCAGGCCGGCATGATCACGCGCCCCGTGCGGGAGCGGAGCATCACCGGCATCGGCGAGATGGTGGACAAGGGCCTGAAGGCGACCGGCTTCGAGGAGGTCGGCCTGCTGTCGCTGTCCTCCGCGGACCACACCGAGATCGGTGACATCGCCAAGGGCCTCGCCGACCGCTACGAAGAGGACAAGATCGGCCTCTCCCTGCCGTCGACCCGCGTGGACGCCTTCAACGTCGACCTCGCCAACGAGCTCACCCGCAACGGCCGCCGCTCCGGCCTCACCTTCGCCCCCGAGGGCGGCTCCGAGCGCATGCGCAAGGTCATCAACAAGATGGTCTCGGAGGAGGACCTGATCCGTACGGTCTCCACCGCGTACGGCAACGGCTGGCGTCAGGTGAAGCTGTACTTCATGTGCGGCCTGCCCACCGAGACCGACGAGGACGTCCTCCAGATCGGTGACATGGCGGTCAACGTCATCGCCGAGGGCCGCAAGGTCTCCGGTCAGAACGACATCCGCTGCACCGTCTCCATCGGCGGCTTCGTGCCCAAGCCGCACACGCCGTTCCAGTGGGCGCCGCAGCTCTCCGCCGAGGAGACGGACGCCCGCCTGGAGAAGCTGCGCGACAAGATCCGCGGCGACAAGAAGTACGGCCGTTCGATCGGTTTCCGCTACCACGACGGCAAGCCCGGCATCATCGAGGGCCTGCTCTCCCGCGGCGACCGCCGCGTCGGCGCCGTCATCCGCGCGGTCTACGAATCGGGCGGCCGCTTCGACGGCTGGCGCGAGCACTTCTCGTACGACCGCTGGATCAAGTGCGCCGAGCAGACGCTGCCGCCGCAGGGCGTCGACGTCGCGTGGTACACCACGCGCGAGCGCACCTACGAGGAGGTCCTGCCCTGGGACCACCTGGACTCCGGTCTCGACAAGGACTGGCTCTGGGAGGACTGGCAGGACGCCCTCGACGAGACCGAGGTCGAGGACTGCCGCTGGACCCCGTGCTTCGACTGCGGCGTCTGCCCGCAGATGGACACGAGCATCCAGATCGGCCCGACGGGCAAGAAACTGCTGCCGCTGACGGTGGTCAAGTAGGAGCGTGGCGGCGTCGTCCCGCGCCGCCAAGTAGGCTGAGTAACGGAACGGACCGTTTCCCTGCGCAGGCGGGGGTGATCCCTGGGCAAGCGAGAGCTCGAAGGTCCGCTGCGGTCCGTTCCCTCATGAACGTCAAGGGCGGCACTTCTGTGCGGCTCTGCAACAAGGAGATGGAACCCCTGGGCAAGCGACAGCCCGAAGGCCCGCCGCCCGCACCCGCGGTGCAGCGCATTCGTCTGCGCTACACCAAGCGCGGCCGCCTCCGGTTCACCAGCCACCGCGATTTCCAGCGCGCCTTCGAGCGGGCCCTGCGCCGCGCCGAGGTGCCCATGGCGTACTCGGCCGGTTTCACCCCGCACCCCAAGGTGTCGTACGCCAATGCCGCACCCACCGGCACGGGCAGTGAGGCCGAGTTCCTGGAGATCCAGCTCGCCGCGGCCCGCGACCCGCAGGAGCTGCGCAAGCTGCTCGACGAGTCGCTGCCGGACGGGCTCGACATCACGGACGCGGTGGAGGCGCACACCTCCTCCTTCGCCGACCGGCTCGAGGCATCCGTATGGGAGCTGCGGCTGGAGGGCGTGGAGGTCGCGGACGCGGAGCGGGCCGTGGCGGCCTTCCTCGCGGCGGAGACCGTCGAGGTCCAGCGCCGCACGAAAAACGGGTTGCGCACCTTCGACACCCGTGCCGCCGTGGTCCGACTCGAGGCCCTCGACGCTCCGGCCGATAGGCCCGGCGACGGTCCCTGTGCGATACTGCGGCTGGTTGTTCGGCATTTGACACCTGCCGTTCGACCCGACGACGTCCTGTCCGGTCTCCGCGCTACGGCCGACCTGGCGCCGCCGGTCCCCGCTGCGGTGACCAGGCTGGCGCAGGGGCTGCTCGATGAGGAGTCCGGCACGGTGACCGACCCGCTCGCGCCCGACCGCGACGCTTCCCCGGCCGCAACCACGGCCGCCGGACAGAGCGCCGGTGCCGCGCAGGTGCCGGAAGGTTCTGTGTAAGGACGGCCGTCGCCGCGCCGCCGGTGCACCAGGGAGCCACCCGGGTCCGGCAGGCGCACTGACCAGGAGACTTTCGCCGGTGCCGACGTTTCGGACCCGGCGAGCGAGACGACAGCTCCCGTGCGGCGACCGCGCCCCGGACGGCGGTACCGCGCACATCACGCGGACCGCCGGGCCGGACCAAGGCGCGGCGCCCGGGAGCGTGACGGGAGAACCGCCCGCATGCTCGAACCCATTGAGCCCGCCAACCACTCCGACAGCGGTCCTGGAGATACGCTGCCGCCGCGACGCCGCCGCCGTGCGGCGTCCCGCCCCGCCGGCCCGCCGTCGGCCGGGGAGACGACCGCACAGCAGTCTGTGACGGTCCCCGCCGCCGACGCACAGCCGGACGCTCCGGCGCCCGCCGCCGAGGCCCCGGCCGCCACCGAGGCGCCGGCCACCCCCGCCCGCCCGCGCCGCCGTGCCACGCGCAAGGCGACGGCCCCGGCGGGTGCCCCCCGCGCGGCCGAGCCGGTCGCGGAGGAGGCCCCCGAGGTCCCGGCCGCCACCGCCGACGCCGCGGTCGCCGCCGACAGCGAGCCCGCCGAGGACGCCAAGCCGGCCCGTACGCGCCGTCGCGCCACCCGCAAGGCCACCGCGCCCGCCGGTGCCCCGAAGGCGGCCGAGACGGTCGCCGAGGCGCCCGTGACGGCCGAGCCCGCCGAGATCGCCGAGATGGCCGAGCCCGAGGCGCCCGCCGCCGAGACCGCGCCGCCCGCCCGCACGCGCCGCCGTGCCACCCGCAAGGCGACGGCTCCGGCCGGTTCCCCGCAGGCCGCGGAGACCGTGGCCGAGACGCCCGCGCCCGCCGCCGAGGCCGAGGCCGAGGTCGAAGAGGAGGAGCTGGAGGCCGTCGAGGAGATCCCGGCCCCCGCCCCCCGCACGCGCCGCCGCGCCACCCGTAAGGCCACCGCTCCGGCCGGTTCCCCGCAGGCCGCCGAGGCGCCTGCCGAGGCCGCTCCTGCCGCTGCGGCCGAGGAGGAGGCGCCCGTCGCCGAGACCCGTGGCCGTCGTACGCGCCGCCGTGCCGCCGGGACCGAGGAGGCCGCCGAGGCCGCCCCGGCCCGTACGCGCGGCCGCCGTCAGGTCGCCACCGGTGACGCCGAGGCCGCTGCCGCCGCGCTGGAGGCCGCCAAGGCCGAGAGCCGTGCGCGGGAAGCCGCCACCGAGACCCCGGCGGAGCCCGCCGAGGCGCCCGCCCGTGGCCGTCGCCGCGCCGTGCGCCCGCCGACCGCCGTCTTCCAGGCACCGGTCTTCACCGAGCCGATGTTCCAGACGCCGGAGACCGCCGCGGCCGCTGCCGCCGCCACCGTGCCGGCGGAGGAGCCCGAGGAGGAGCAGGCCGAGCGTGCCGCCGAGGCCGCGCAGCCGGCCGCGGGCGGCCGTCGTCGTCGCCGTCGTCGTGGCGAGCCCTCCGAGGCCGAGCAGGCCGTGGCGGAGGAGACCGTGCCCGCCGTCGAGGAGCCCGAGGCCGAGGAGGCCGACGAGGCCGAGGCCGCCCACGACGAGGAGGAGTCGGACCGCCCGTCGCGCCGTCGCCGCCGTGGTGGCCGTCGCCGCCGCCGTGGTGAGGCCGGGGAGCCCGAGGCAGGGACCGCCGAGGAGGAGTCCGCTGAAGCCGAGGCGGAGGCCGAGGCCGCCGAGGAGGAGCAGGAGGAGGCGTACGGCGAGGAGCCGGGCGCCGGTTCCGCGGGCAGCCGCCGTCGTCGCCGTCGCCGTCGTCGCAGTGGCGACGCCGCCGAGGCCGAGGTGGCCGAGGGCGACCCGGAGCGCACGGTCGTCAAGGTCCGTGAGCCCCGCAAGCGCGAGGAGCGCGAGCCCGGCACCGGCTTCGACGAGGTGCAGTCCATCAAGGGCTCGACCCGCATGGAGGCGAAGAAGCAGCGCCGCCGTGAGGGCCGCGAGCAGGGCCGCCGCCGCGTGCCGATCATCACCGAGGCCGAGTTCCTGGCCCGCCGTGAGGCCGTCGAGCGCGTGATGGTCGTGCGCCAGAGCGGTGAGCGCACCCAGATCGGCGTGCTGGAGGACAACGTCCTCGTCGAGCACTACGTCAACAAGGAGCAGGCCACCAGCTACGTCGGCAACGTCTACCTGGGCAAGGTCCAGAACGTCCTGCCGTCCATGGAGGCCGCCTTCGTCGACATCGGCAAGGGCCGCAACGCCGTGCTCTACGCCGGTGAGGTCAACTTCGAGGCGCTCGGCATGGGCAACGGCCCGCGCCGGATCGAGACCGCGCTGAAGTCCGGCCAGTCCGTGCTCGTGCAGGTCACCAAGGACCCGATCGGTCACAAGGGCGCCCGGCTGACCAGCCAGGTCTCGCTGCCGGGCCGCTACCTCGTGTACGTGCCCGAGGGCTCGATGACCGGCATCAGCCGCAAGCTGCCCGACACCGAGCGCGCGCGCCTGAAGCAGATCCTCAAGAAGATCGTCCCCGAGGACGCGGGCGTCATCGTCCGTACGGCCGCCGAGGGCGCGAGCGAGGACGAGCTGGCGCGTGACGTGCAGCGCCTCCAGGCGCAGTGGGAGGAGATCCAGAAGAAGGCGAAGAGCGGCAACGCCCCGACCCTGCTGTACGGCGAGCCGGACATGACCGTCCGCGTCGTGCGCGACATCTTCAACGAGGACTTCTCCAAGGTCATCGTCAGCGGCGAGGGCGCCTGGGAGACCATCCACGGCTACGTCTCGCACGTCGCCCCGGACCTCACCGACCGGCTGCAGAAGTGGACGTCGGACGTCGACGTCTTCGCCACGTACCGGATCGACGAGCAGCTGATGAAGGCGCTGGACCGCAAGGTCTGGCTGCCGAGCGGCGGTTCGCTCGTGATCGACCGGACCGAGGCGATGGTCGTGGTCGACGTCAACACCGGCAAGTTCACCGGTCAGGGCGGCAACCTCGAGGAGACGGTCACCAAGAACAACCTCGAGGCGGCCGAGGAGATCGTGCGTCAGCTGCGGCTGCGCGACCTCGGTGGCATCGTGGTGATCGACTTCATCGACATGGTGCTGGAGGCCAACCGCGACCTCGTGCTGCGGCGCCTGCTGGAGTGCCTGGGCCGCGACCGCACCAAGCACCAGGTCGCCGAGGTGACCTCGCTGGGTCTGGTGCAGATGACCCGCAAGCGGGTCGGCCAGGGCCTGCTGGAGTCGTTCTCCGAGTCCTGCGTGCACTGCAACGGCCGTGGCGTGATCGTCCACATGGACCAGCCCACGTCCGTCGGTGGTGGCGGTGGCGGCAAGCGCGCCAAGAAGAAGGGCAAGGCCCAGCCGCACGAGCACGAGCACGTGACCGCGGAGGCCGTCGAGCCTGCCGAGGCCGAGGCGGAGGCCGAGGCGCCCGAGCTGGAGCCCGTCACGGTGACCGAGGCGGAACTCCAGCCGTCGGTCGGCGGAGACGAGGAGTGGTTCGGCAGCCCGGCCGAGGCACGCGCCGCCGCCGGTTCGCGCGGTGGCCGTACGCGCCGCCGGGCGACCCGCAAGGCGACGGCCCCGGCGGGTTCGCCGAAGGCCGCCGAGCCGGAGATCGTCGTGGAGCCGGCACCGGCCCCCGCGCCGGTCGCCGAGCCCGAGCCCGCGCCGGTCGTGGAGGCCGTGGCCGAGCCCGTCGCGGAGCCCGTGGCCGAGGCCCCGGTGGAGGCGGCCCCGGCCGCCGCTCCCGCCCGTACGCGCCGCAGGGTGACCCGCAGGGCGTCCGCTCCGGCGGGTTCGCCCACGGCGGCCGAGGAAGCGGCCGTGGTCGTCGTGACCGCGCCCGCCGCCCTGGCGGCCGAGCCGGAGCCCGAGTCGGCGCTGGTGGAGCTGGAGGCCGTCACCGAGCCGGCCTCGGAGCCCGAGGCCGGGACCGAGACCGAGGCCGAGACCGAGGCCGAGACCGAGGAGGCCCCGGCCCCGGCCAAGAAGACGGCCCGTAAGACGGCCGCGAAGAAGGCACCGGCGAAGAAGGCCACCGCCACCAAGAAGGCGGCGGCCAAGAAGACGACGACCGCCAAGAAGACCACGGCCAAGAAGACGGCCACCAAGACGGCGGCGAAGAAGGCCCCGGCGAAGAAGACGGCCAAGAAGGCCGCCACGGCCCCGGCCGCGGCTTCCGCCGAGGAATAAGCCGGCTGGTCTTTCCCGGGTGCCTGGTGGGCCGGAATTCCGGCCCACCAGGCACCCGGGGACCCGGCCCGGCGTCCCGCCCGAACGGCCGCTCCACGGAGCGGCCCTCCGGGGCAGGGGCCCGGTTTGACCCCTTGGGCAGGGCCCCGTAACCTTGTCCTTCGGCGTCTGTACGCCAACCCCTGAGCAAATCCCTCCCGGTGAATTCCGGGAGAGGCCGCTCGTCCCTTCGGATACGCGTGGGCTTGAACGCCCGCGTGAGCGGCTGGCATCAGAGGTCCCGATTACCAGCGAGAGAGTGAGATCCGCGTGTACGCAATCGTGCGTAGCGGTGGTCGCCAGCACAAGGTTGCTGTCGGCGACATCGTCGAGGTTGACAAGATTTCCGACGGCAAGGTGGGCGACTCCGTCGAGCTCTCCACGCTGCTCGTGGTCGACGGCGAGTCCGTCACCAGCGACCCGTGGGTGCTGGCCGGGATCAAGGTCCAGGCCGAGATTGTGGACCACCACAAGGGTGCCAAGATCGACATCCTGAAGTACAAGAACAAGACCGGCTACCGCAAGCGCATTGGTCACCGCCAGCAGTACACGGCGATCAAGGTCACCGGCATCCCCACGGCTGCGAAGTAAGGGACTGAGAACACATGGCACACAAGAAGGGCGCATCGTCCACTCGGAACGGTCGCGACTCCAACGCTCAGCGGCTCGGCGTCAAGCGCTTCGGCGGCCAGGCCGTCAACGCCGGTGAGATCCTGGTCCGCCAGCGCGGCACCCACTTCCACCCGGGCGCGGGCGTCGGTCGCGGTGGCGACGACACCCTGTTCGCGCTGGCCGCCGGTGCGGTGCAGTTCGGCACCCACCGTGGTCGCAAGGTCGTGAACATCGTCCCGATCGCTGAGTAATCAGCCTTTCGGCACGACACAAGCACCTTTCCGAGGGCGGGCCGCTTTTCCTGACGGGGAAGCCGGTCCGCCCTCGGCGTGTTAGTACAGAGACATCCCCCGCACGTATCTGGAGGCAACCGCAATGACCACCTTCGTGGACCGCGTCGAGCTGCATGTCGCCGCGGGTAACGGAGGCCATGGCTGCGCCTCCGTGCACCGTGAGAAGTTCAAGCCGCTCGGCGGCCCGGACGGCGGCAACGGCGGCCGTGGCGGCGATGTGATCCTGGTCGTGGACCAGTCGGTCACCACGCTCCTCGACTACCACCACAGCCCCCACCGCAAGGCCACCAACGGCCAGCCGGGTGCCGGTGACAACCGCTCCGGCAAGGACGGCCAGGACCTCGTCCTGCCCGTGCCGGACGGCACCGTCGTGCTGGACAAGGACGGCAACGTCCTGGCCGACCTGGTCGGCGAGGGCACCACCTTCATCGCCGGCCAGGGCGGCCGCGGCGGCCTCGGCAACGCGGCGCTCGCCTCCGCCCGCCGCAAGGCCCCCGGCTTCGCGCTGCTCGGCGAGCCCGGCGAGGCCCGCGACATCGTCATGGAGCTCAAGACCGTCGCCGACGTGGCGCTGGTCGGCTACCCGAGCGCGGGCAAGTCCTCGCTGATCTCGGTGCTCTCCGCCGCCAAGCCGAAGATCGCGGACTACCCCTTCACGACGCTGGTCCCGAACCTCGGCGTGGTCACGGCCGGTTCGACCGTCTACACCATCGCCGACGTCCCCGGCCTGATCCCCGGCGCCAGCCAGGGCAAGGGCCTGGGCCTGGAGTTCCTGCGGCACGTCGAGCGCTGCTCGGTCCTCGTGCACGTGCTGGACACGGCGACCCTGGAGTCCGACCGCGACCCGGTCTCCGACCTGGACGTCATCGAGGCGGAGCTGGCGCAGTACGGCGGTCTCGACGACCGGCCGCGCATCGTCGTCCTCAACAAGATCGACATCCCGGACGGCCAGGACCTGGCCGACATGATCCGCCCCGACCTGGAGGCCCGCGGCTACCAGGTCTTCGAGGTCTCGGCTGTGGCCCGTACGGGCCTGAAGGAGCTCTCCTTCGCGCTGGCCGGCATCATCTCGGCGGCGCGTGCCGCGAAGCCGAAGGAGGAGGCGACCCGCATCGTCATCCGCCCGAAGGCCGTGGACGACGCGGGCTTCACGGTCACGCTGGAGGACGACGGCATCTACCGCGTGCGCGGCGAGAAGCCGGAGCGCTGGGTGCGCCAGACCGACTTCAACAACGACGAGGCCGTCGGCTATCTCGCGGACCGCCTCAACCGCCTCGGCGTCGAGGACGAGTTGCTCAAGGCCGGTGCGCGGGCGGGCGACGGCGTGGCCATCGGTGCCGAGGACAACGCGGTCGTCTTCGACTGGGAGCCCACGATGATGGCGGGCGCGGAGATGCTCGGCCGCCGTGGCGAGGACCACCGCCTGGAGGCCCCGCGCCCGGCCGCCACGCGCCGCCGCGAGCGCGAGGCGGAGCGGGACGAGGCACAGAAGGAGTTCGACGGCTTCAATCCGTTCTGATCGGCGGGGAGTTGGCCGCTGCCCGCCTTTCGGGCGCGGCTTACTGATTGCCCTCAATCGCCGGGCGGGCTGGTTTCGGTCTCGGCCCGGTGCTTGGGTGCGGCTCACTGATGCCCTCAAACGCCGGGCAGGCTGCATGTGCCTGCCCGGCGTTTTCGCGTGCGCGTCAAAGATGTCCTCAATCGCCGGACGGGCTGAATTGGCACCCACATCAGCCAAATCAAGCCCGTCCGGCGATTGAGGACGCGCCCGCAGGGCGCTCCCGCCGCAGGCGGCCGAAGCGCGGGGAGTCGGGCACACCAAAAGCAATTGGGCGGGCTGGAAGTTCCAGCCCGCCCAACGCTTTGGCGCGTCCTGGCGTCAGACAGACGCCGTCTCGTCCGCCCGCTGCGGCGGGATCTCCGACGCGCGCGCTTCCATGCGCTCGCGCCGGGCGTCGGCCTCCGCCGCGAGGGAGAGCGCCGCGGCGTTGAAGCGGACCAGCGAGGGCGGGTCGGACGGGCCCAGCAGCTGGACCTTGAGCTCCGCGCGGGCCGCGGCGAAGCCGTCCAGGCGGGGGTCGCGGACCGCGGCGAGCAGCCCCGGCACCTCGGTCGCCTCCGGCGTGAGGATCGTCGCCGCGCTCACCGTCGGGAAGGCGGCCCGGAACTCCTCCTCCGCCATCCCGCTGGTGTTCGCCACGGCGTACGGCTTCTCGCTGATCAGGTAGTCCGAGACCACGCTGGAGACATCGCTGATCAGCAGGTCGGACTGGTTGAAGCAGGTGTAGAGCGCCGGGCGCGGGCCGGTGATGACCTGGTGCTCCCAGACCGGCAGCGAGGCCCAGTACGCGGCCTCCCAGGCGGCCGTGGCGGCCTCCACGGTCGCGGCGCGCCCCTTCTCCGGCGTGCCCTGGAGCATCATGCGCTCGATCTCGTCGGCGCTGCCCCGGAAGGTGCTGGTGGTGAGCCGGTCCAGCTCGGCCGTGCGGCGCGCCAGCTCGGCGGCCGCCTCGGGGCCGGGCCGCTCCCCGCCGCGCTTGGCGTTGGCCTCGCGGATCATGGCCTGGATGCGCTCGTTGGCGCGCCCGGCACGCGGGTCGACGGAGCCGGTCATCGGGTGCGGCTTGTAGAGCAGCCGGACCGCGGGGTCGGCGAGCAGCGCGCGGACGATGTTCTCGCCGGCGAGCATGACCGAGGTGTTGCCCGGCTGGCCGTCCCAGCCCTCCCAGGTGGGGGCGTAGAGCACGGTGGTGTACGGCGTGGTGGGCGCCCCGGCGTACGGCTGGATCGGCGCCAGCTGCGGGCGGCCGACCTCGACCACGTCGCGGTCGTCGACACCGATGTCGGCGAGCTGATAGCGCTCGCGGGCGGCGGGCCCGGCGACCCAGATCTCGTCGTACGCCTTGGAGTACGGGTTGCAGCTGGAGAGCTTGTCGCTCTCGCCGTGGTTGGTGAAGGCGTGCTTGATCGACGGCATGCGCAGCACCTGCGAGGTCTTACCGGAGTTCGCGGGGTGCAGCATCATCTTCAGCGTGGACTTCTCCAGGGCCATCAGGTGGACGACCTTGGGGATGCACACGATCGGCACGTCGGTGGCGTCGATCTTCTGCACCATGAAGCGCTCACGGAGCACGATGAGGGGGTTGCCGTCCAGCTCGGCGAGCGTGGAGAGCCACATGTTGGCCTGGTAGGCGGAGCTCGTACCGCCGGAGAAGTACATGCCGACGGTGGGCTTGTAGTCGGCGAGCCAGCGGTCCAGCCACTCCAGCGCCTGCTGGTCGTTCGCGATGCGCTTCTTCGGGCGCAGCCAGGTGGCCAGCCACGTGGTGCCGCCGAGGGCGAGCAGGAGGGCGATGCCGACGCCGGTCTCGGCCCACAGGGCCTTCTCGGTGGCCGCGGTCACCAGCAGGCCCGCGGTGGCGGGGACGGCGAAGCGCAGCAGCCGGCGGCCGTGCTGGCGGGCCAGCAGGCGCGGCGGGGCGGCGGAGAGGTGCAGGCCGGTCGTGTCGATGTTCCGGGTCAGGAACGGCAGCGTGCGGCTGCGGCGGACCAACAGCGCGGTGGCCTGGCAGGCGAGGTGCGCGGCGTAGAAGAGCACCAGTCCGACGAAGACCGGGGCGTAGTCGCGCAGCGAGCCGTCGCCGTGCAGCCGCAGCAGCCCGATCAGCACCATCATGTCGCGCAGCAGCTGCCGCACCATGACGTCGAAGCGGACCTTGCCGAGGACGGCGACCAGACCGGGGTCGCGGTGCTGGAGGTAGAGGTCGAGCGCGAGGCCCGCCGCCGAAGCGGCGATCAGGAGCGGCACGAGGGGCAGCAGCGCCCCGACGAGCTGGGCGGCGAAGAACACCAGCATCGCGAGCAGCGCCACGAGCTGTACGGCTCGGCGCGAGGCGGTTCCGGCAGAAGGCACTGGGCGGGCTCCTGGCAGGCGGGCGGGGAGGGACGGGGGAATGCGGGGGCCGCGGGGCTCCTCCGGGCGGCTCGGACAGGGCCGGCCAGGGGAGGAGGACAACGGTCGACCACCGACCGTATGACGGTCGCTGGTCCAGGGGCAATCTTCGCCGATGGCAATCATCGCAAAACAGGGCCGAACGACCACAATCCTCAGACGGTAGATTTGCGGGCCGGAGCAGTCACCACAGGACCGGCGATCACTAGAGGTGTGCGGACGTGACAGGGGCAGGGGCGAGTACGGGGGCAGCGGCGGCGGCACGGGCGGAGGTGACCGGCGCCCGCAGGATCGTGGTCAAGGTGGGATCCTCGTCACTCACCACCGCGGGCGGGGGGCTCGACGCCGACCGGGTTGACGCACTGGTCGACACGCTGGCCAAGGCCGGCGCGGAGAAGGAGATAGTGCTGGTCTCGTCCGGCGCCATCGCCGCTGGGCTGGCGCCCCTGGGGCTCGACCGGCGCCCGCGCGACCTGGCCCGCCAGCAGGCGGCCGCCAGCGTCGGCCAGGGCCTGCTCGTGGCCCGCTACACGGCCTCCTTCGCGCGCTACGGCCGCCGCGTCGGCCAGGTGCTGCTCACCACCGACGACACCAGCCGCCGCGCGCACTACCGCAACGCCTACCGCACGCTCGACCAGCTGCTGGCGATGGGCGCGGTGCCGGTCGTCAACGAGAACGACACGGTGGCCACGGACGAGATCCGCTTCGGCGACAACGACCGGCTGGCCGCGCTCGTAGCCCATCTCGTACGGGCCGACCTGCTGATCCTGCTGTCGGACGTCGACGGGCTGTACGACGGCGACCCCAGCATCCCGGGCACCTCCCGGATCGCGGAGGTCGGCGGCCCCGCCGACCTCGAAGGCGTCTCCATCGGCAGCGCGGGCAAGGCGGGCGTCGGCACCGGCGGCATGGTCACCAAGGTCGAGGCGGCCCGGATCGCGGCCGCGGCCGGGGTGCCCGTGGTGCTCACCTCCGCCAGCCAGGCCGCCGACGCGCTGGCCGGGCGGCCGACCGGCACCTTCTTCCACCGCACCGGCCGCCGCTCCGCCGACCGCCTGCTGTGGCTCGCGCACGCCTCCGCGCCGCGCGGGGCCCTCACCCTCGACGACGGCGCCGTGCGGGCCGTGATCGAGGGCAGCGCGTCCCTGCTGCCGGCCGGCATCGCGGCCGTCGAGGGTGAATTCAGCGCGGGCGACCCGGTCGAGCTGCGGGACTCCGGGGGCCGGGCCGTGGCCCGCGGGCTCGTCGCCTTCGACGCGGCGGAGATCCCGCAGCTCCTCGGCCGTTCCACCCGTGACCTGGCCAAGGAGCTGGGTCCCGGCTACGAGCGGGAGGTCGTGCACCGGGACGACCTGGTCGTGCTGCGCCCCTGACGGGCGTCAAGGAGGGACGAGAAGCCGCGGTCGTCCCAGCCTTTCCATGGGGACCTTCCGGAAAACCGCCACGCGGCCGCCCGGAGGCTGGTCAACTTTGTTGCGGGGACCGTCACGGGCAGGCGGCCCCCGGAATCGACCACAGGGCGCAGCGAGAGCAGCACGACACGGCTCCGCCGTATGCGCGCGGAGCAGCGATCAACAGGAGGCCGCCGGTGAGACGAGGGCGCCCAGGGGCGATGCCCCGAGGGACGGCGGAGCGCACCCTGACCAGCGTCGGCACGGGCGACGCCGTGGAGGGGCCACGCGGGAGCACGGAGGGCGAACAGCGGGAGGCCGGTGCCCTGGGCACGGAGCGTGAGGGCGAGGTGTCGCGGCTGTGGCACATCACCCTGAGCGTCTCGGGTGCCGAGGCGCCGCTCGCGGAGGTCCGCCGGGGCCTCGAACAGCTCGCGCACGACCACCCGTTCCTGCTGACCAGCCGCTACGCCAATGACCACGCCGAGATCCGCTACTGGGAAGAGGCGCGCGACCTGCACGACGCGGCGGCCGTCGCGCTGCGGCTGTGGGGCGAGCACCGCTCGTCCGCCCGGCTCCCGCCGTGGGAGATCGTCGGCCTGGAGGTCATCGACCGGGGGACGTACCACCAGCGCATCGCGGAGGGCTACGGCCCGCTGCCGGCCACCCCGGTCGGTGTGCACCCCTTCTGAGCGCCGCGTTCCGGCCGCTGCGGGCCCGTCCGCCTGTCCGCAGTCCGGAATGCATGGTGGACCGGGCGCGCGACGCGGCTAGGCTGCGAGCCATGAGCAGCGTTTTCCCCTCCCCCCTCGCCGACCCCATGCCGCAGTCCCCGGTGCTGCGCGCGGCCTACCGTGCCCGCGCCGCGGCCGCCGAGCTGGCGCCACTGCCGCGCTCGGTGAAGGACGAGGCGCTGCTGGCGATCGCCGACGCGCTGGAGGTGCGCACCAAGGAGATCGTCGAGGCCAACGCCGAGGACGTCGAGAAGGCCCGCGCCGCCGGCACCAGCGAGACCGTGATCGACCGGCTGACGCTCACCCCCGAGCGGGTGCGCGCCATCGCCAAGGACGTGCGGGACGTCGTGGCACTGCCCGACCCCGTCGGCGAGGTCGTGCGCGGCTCCACCCTTCCCAACGGCATCGACCTGCGCCAGGTGCGCGTCCCGCTGGGCGTCGTCGGGATCATCTACGAGGCCCGGCCCAACGTCACCGTGGACGCCGCCGCCCTCTGCCTGAAGTCCGGCAACGCCGTGCTGCTGCGCGGCTCTTCCTCCGCGTACGCCTCCAACACCGCCCTCGTGCGCGTCCTGCGGGACGCCGTGGGCGGCGCCGGGCTGCCGGCGGATGCCGTGCAGCTGGTCCCGGGCGAGAGCCGGGAGTCCGTGCGGGAGTTGATGCGCGCCCGCGGCATGGTCGACGTGCTGATCCCGCGCGGCGGCGCCTCCCTGATCCGCACGGTCGTGGAGGAGTCCACCGTCCCGGTCATCGAGACGGGCACCGGCAACTGCCATGTGTACGTGGACGCCGACGCCGACATCGACATGGCCGTCGACATCCTCGTCAACTCCAAGGCGCAGCGCCCCAGTGTGTGCAACGCGGCCGAGACGCTGCTCGTGCACCAGGACATCGCGGAGGAGTTCCTGCCGCGCGCGCTCGCCGCGCTGGCCGAGGCGGGCGTGACCGTCCACGGCTGCGAGCGCGTGCTCGCGCTGGCGGAGGGCAGCCCGGCGACCGTCGTGCCCGCGACCGTCGAGGACTGGGAGACGGAGTATCTGTCGTACGACATCGCCGCCGCGGTGATGGACGACCTGGACGCGGCCGTACGGCACATCCGGCTGTGGACCTCCGGGCACACCGAGGCGATCGTCACCACGTCGCAGGCGGCCGCCCGCCGCTTCACCCAGCTGGTGGACTCCACGACGGTCGCGGTCAACGCGTCGACGCGGTTCACCGACGGCAGTCAGTTCGGCTTCGGAGCCGAGATCGGCATCTCCACGCAGAAGTTGCACGCGCGCGGTCCGATGGGGCTCCCCGAGCTCACCTCGACGAAGTACATCGTCACCGGTGACGGCCACGTCCGCGGCGGCGGGCGGCCGGGAAGCTGAATTCCCGTACCGGCTGCACGGATTGAGCGTTCCGGGGCTACGCTGGACGGGTGCCGGACGACGTGGGGGGCCAGCCGTTCCCGGACGGCGAGGAGCCCGACAGCCACCGCCACGGAGACGCGGACGACGCGTTCGCCTCCGTGGTCTTCGACGAGGAGTTCGTGCGGTCCGCCGCGGTCCACGAACCCACCGCGGCGGAGCGGATGCTCGCCGCCGCCCAGGCCCGCGCGGAGGCGGAAGCCTCCCGGGCCCGGGCGGGCGGCGGGCCCGCCGACGACGACGCGCTGGATTTCGACGAGCCCTACGAGGGCGGCTTCCTCGCGGGCCCCACGGGCCACCACAGCGGCCGTGCGAGCGGCTGGTACAGCCTCGCCCACGATCTGGACCCGGACGACGCCTACGGCCCGTACGGGCGCTACGGCGAGCCGCGCCGGCCCTATCGGGGGCACGCCCGGTGGCAGCGCCCCGTGGCCTGGGTGCTCGCCGTGGTGATGGGCATAGGCGTGGTGGCCCTCGCCTTCGCCGCCGTCTACCGCAGCACCTCCTCCGGCAACCGGCCCGGTTCCGGCCCGCCGCCCGCGACCAGCGGGGTGGACGCCCCGGCGAGCGGGCGGCCCGGCCCGCTGCCGTCGGTCTCGGTCGATTCGGAGCCCCCGGTGGCGTCCGCGGCGCCCCGCCGCTGAGCAGGTCGGGCGGGGGTTGACATGCGTGCACCGGACACCCGGAATTTTCCTCACAACTTGTCGTGTACCAGCGCGTTTACCGAGACCCCGACGGACCTACTCTTGAGGTATGGACGGGCCTGGAGACCCACCTGAGGGGACGCCCGAGGGTGTCCCCGGGGGCGGGGAGGACGAGTACCGATCCGTCGTCTTCGACGAATCGTTCATCCGCGCTGCCCGCCTCCAGGAATTCTCCGCACGTGAGCGGATGGGTGACCACGCGCTCGCCGTGCGCAACCGCCATGTGTGGGCCCGCGTCAGCACCTCGCGACAGGTTCTCGTCCTGGTGATACTGATCGCCCTGGCCTTCGGCACGGCCGTCTACATGGGCCTGCGCCACCCCTACAAGGACGCGACGGCGCCCGTCGCGGAGCCGATGCGCTCCACGGTCATACCCCTCGCCCCGCGCGACCCCGTGCCGGGCGGCCCGGCGGCGCAGCTCTTCGACCACAGCCCGGCCGCGCAGTTCCGGCTGGGCGAGGAGGGCGTCACCCTGCCTCCGGCGCGCAGCACGCAGCACTTCTCCGAGAGCCAGGTGATGGCCGCGCTGGCCGCCGCCAAGGAGTACGTGGTGAAGTCGGCGATCGACCCGGCCGCCCTGGTCGGCGGGGCGCAGCGCACGCTGCGGGTGCTGCTCGACCCGGCACAGCTCGACCAGTTCGACCGCAGCTTCGACCACCCCTCCGGTGACGGGCGGCACGCGGCCACCGGCTGGCTGATCCGCTTCGACCCCGCCCAGGTGGCCCTGGTGAACACGCCCGTGCGGACCCAGGGCGTCTTCTCCGTCTCGGAGACGGCCCCCGGCACGCTGGAGGTCTCGGGCGACCACACGTTCGTCTACGCGCTGCGGCCCGCGAAGGCGGGCGCGGACCTCGGTCCCGGCGTGGATGGCGCCTCGCTGTTCACCGTGCGCCGCACGATGCGCTTCCGCTTCGACCGGGACGGCCTCCAGGAGCACCACCTGACGCTCGTGCAGAGCTATCTCCAGGCGGGCCCGGAGTCCTGCTCGGCCGACGACGCCGCCTACCTCCGCCCCCTCCTGGCGGGCGAGCACGCGAGCGGCGACGGCCCGGCGGTGACCAACCCCTACACGACCGGCCAGGACGCGACGGCGCTCTGCGGCTCGCTGGCGGCGAGCGCGCAGCCGCAGCGCTAGGTTCAGCGGCCTGGTCGGCAGGGTTCGCCGGCCGGAGCGCTCAGAGGCCTGCCGGGCGGATCACCGGACAGGCCGGACGGATCACTGGGCAGATCGAGGGCAGGCTTCGGCTACTTTCCGCACGACCTCGGCACGGACCCGCTTGCCCGTATCCCGCTCGACGGATCTGGAGGACGCCCGCTCGGGGTCTTTGCAGATGGCTTTCACGATGCGGCCGCGGTCCAGCTTGGCCATCTTGCGCTCCTCACGAGCCATGACGGCGTAAGCGTCGTCCAGCGGGCTCGCACAGGCGGAAAGACTGAGAACGGCTGCTCCGACCAGGACAAAACGTCGCATCCGGGCAGTCAATCCATTCGGTGGACGGCAAGTCAAACGCGGCCACCCGGGAGGGGGTCGCCGACCCGAACGCTTCGGAGCCGCCAGGTCAGGCCCTCGTCCGCCAAGTGAAGCGCTCGGCTCCGGCCGCCTTCCGGGCCCGGTTGCGGGCGGTCGTTCCACGGGCCTGCCGGTCGCGCCCACCGGCCCGTACCCGGGCGGGGTCCGGGGCGGAGCCGCGCGCCGGATGCCGGGGAAGGGGCCCCGAAGAGCCCCCAGGTGCCCGTCTACGGCTTCGAGGGCCCGTCTTCCGGGTCCTGGCCCCCCGGAGCCGCCCCAGGCCCCTCCGAAGGCTTCCCGGGGCCCTCCCCGGGGCCGGAGGACGGCGAGCCGGAGGCGCTCCGGCCGGTGAACGTGTCGCGCAGCCGCCCGCCGAGGTCACTGGCCCCGCCCGCGAGGTCCCGCACCAGCCCCATCAGGGGGTCCTTGCTGGCCCGCACGGAGTCCGCGTAGTGGCTCGCCGACTCGCGGAAGGAGTCCGACACCGAGGTGTCGCCGTCCTCCGAGCGCCGCGGGTAGTGGCCGTCCATGATCCGCTGGTGGTCGCGGCTCCCGGCCCACTTCTTGAGCTCCGCCGCCCGCACGGTCGTGAAGGGGTGCGTGCGCGGCAGCACGTTCATGATCTTCAGTACGGAGTCGCGCAGATCGCCGCCCGTCTCGTACTCCTCGGCCTGCGCGAGGAACGCGTCCACGTTCATCTCGTGCAGGTGGTTGCCGCCCGCGATCTTCATCAGGCCGCGCATCGACGCCTGGAGGTCCTGGCCCACCAGCAGGCCGGCCCGGTCCGCCGACAGCTCCGACTTGCGGAACCACTCGCGCAGTGCCGTCACGATGGCCATCACCGCGAGGTTGCCCAGCGGAATCCAGGCGATCTTGAGCGCGAAGTTGGTCAGGAACAGCAGTATCGTCCGGTAGACCGCGTGGCCCGAGAGCGCGTGACCGACCTCGTGGCCGACGACCGCCCGCATCTCCTCCTCGTCCAGCAGCTCGACGAGGCCCGTGCTGACCACGATGATCGGCTCGTCCAGGCCGATGCACATGGCGTTGGGCTGGGGGTCCTGCGTGACGTACATCGGCGGGACCTTCGGCAGGTCCAGGATGTAACAGGCGTCCAGCAGCATCGTGTGCAGATGCTGGAACTGCTGCTCGCCCACCCGCACGGAGTCGGACAGATACAGCAGCCGCAGGCTGCGCTCCGGCAGCAGCCCGCTCAGGGCCTTGAAGACCGTGTCGAAGCCGCTCAGCTTGCGCAGCGCCACCAGGGCGGAGCGGTCCGCGGGGTGCTCGTAGGCGCGCGAGGAGATCCCGGGGAACCGCTTCCGCTGCCGGCCGGGCACCCGCTCGTGCCCCTCGCCCGCGGTACCGGAAGCGCTCTCGCCCCTGGCGCCGCCGTCGCTGTCGCTCATCAAGACCCCCTCCATGCGCTGATCATGGCCGGGCGGCCGTCACCCGCCCGGCTGCCCAACCCCACAGTAGGCGCTGCCCCCGGCATGGCTACCGTTGGAGGCATGTCCGACATCCACGCGTTCACCGCGAACCCCGGCTTCACCGAACTGCTCGCCGTCTCCAAGGGCGACCAGGGGCCCGGCGACCTCATCCGGACGGTCCTCGTCGTCGGCGTCGTCGGCATCGTCTTCCTCGCCTGGTTCCTGCTCCGCGGGTACGGCAAGAAGGACTGACCTGTGGAGTCGGCGTGAGCCCGTGCACGCCCCCCGCATACGATGTGGCAGAAGTCTCTGCCCGACTACCGTCCCGGATAGGTCCTGCCGACGATGAGCGCTTTCGCCTCAGCCCACACAGCCCTGGCCACACTCGCCTCCGAGGGCGAGCACGTGGACACCCACCCGAGCCTCAGCCCCTACATGACCGGTGGCGCCGCCCTGGTGATCCTGCTGCTCCTCCTGTGGATCACGACCCGCTTCAACCGCGACCGCTGAGCACACCCGGTCCCTGCGGGTCCGGCGCCCCGCCGCGCCCAGTAGGGTCTGCACGCATGGGAGAGCAGACAGGGCCCGTGAAGCGGCGACTCGGAGTGATGGGCGGGACGTTCGACCCGATCCACCACGGCCACCTGGTCGCCGCCAGCGAGGTGGCCGCGCAGTTCCACCTCGACGAGGTCGTTTTCGTACCCACGGGCCAGCCGTGGCAGAAGAGCCACCGGACGGTGTCACCGGCCGAGGACCGCTATCTGATGACGGTGATCGCCACCGCCTCCAACCCGCAGTTCTCGGTCAGCCGCATCGACATCGACCGCGGCGGCCCGACGTACACCACGGACACCCTCCGCGATCTGCGCGCCCTCAACGACGACGCCGACCTGTTCTTCATCACCGGCGCCGACGCGCTGGCCCAGATCCTCACCTGGCGGGACACCGAGGAGCTGTTCTCGCTGGCCCACTTCATCGGGGTGACCAGACCGGGCCACATACTGGCCAACCCCGGTCTGCCCGAGGGCGGCGTCTCGCTCGTCGAGGTGCCCGCGCTCGCGATCTCCTCCTCCGACTGCCGCCTGCGCGTGGCGAAGGGCGACCCGGTCTGGTACCTGGTGCCCGACGGTGTGGTGCGCTACATCGACAAGCGCGATCTGTACCGGCACTGAAGGCACGTGAGGGGCACCGGTGAACGACCGACAGGATCCGTACGCGCAGGACCCGTACGGCCGTCAGCCGCAGGTCCACGGCTATGACGCCTATGGGCAGCCGGTGTACCGGCCGGACGCCCCGGAGCGGGTGTACGACGAGTACGGCCGGCCGGTGCAGCCCGTGCAGCAGCAGCCCCAGCAGGGCTACGGCTACGAGACCCAGGGCGGCTACGACCCGTACGCGCAGCCCCAGCAGCTCCACGAGCAGCAGCACCAGTTCTACGAGCAGCAGCAGCCCGCGCAGCCGGTGCAACAGACCCAGCAGCAGGAGTGGATCCCCCGGCAGGCCGGTGCCCCCGCGCACGAGGCGGGCGAGGTGCCCCGGGAGGAGCCGCGGGAGCCGTCCCCCAAGGTCCCCGGGCAGGCGTCCGTTCCGGACTACCGCACCGAGCAGTTCTCCTTCATCGAGGAGCCGGACGAGGACTCCGAGGACGTCATCGACTGGCTCAAGTTCAGCGAGAGCCGCACCGAACGGCGCGACGAGCGCAAGCGCAAGGGACGCAACCGCGTCGTCGCCCTCGTCGTGGTGCTCGTGCTCGCCCTGGGCGGTGCCGCTGCCTACATGTGGTGGGCCGGTTCCGGTGACAAGAAGGGGGCGGCCACGGCGAGCGGGGCGCAGAAGCGCGACGTGATCGTCGTCCACCTCCGGCAGACGCAGGGCGGCGGCAGCTCGACCGCGCTGCTGGTCGACAACGAGACCACCAAGAAGGGCACGACGGTCCTGCTGCCGAACACGCTGGCCGTCGCCAAGGACGGCGGTGGTTCCACCACGCTCGGCAAGTCCGTCCAGGACGACGGCACCGGCGCGACCCGCGACGCCCTGAACACCCTGCTGGGCGCGGACATCAAGGGCAGCTGGCGGCTGGACACCCCGTATCTGGAGAACCTGGTCGAGCTCGTCGGCGGGATCGCGCTGGACACCGACACCGACGTCCCCGGCGCGAAGCCCGGCGACAGCCCGGTGGTCCGCAAGGGCAGCGCGCAGAACCTGGGCGGCCAGATGGCCGTGGCCTACGCCACCTACCGGGCCTCCGGCGAGGACCCCGGCAAGCAGCTCGCCCGCTTCGGGCAGGTCATGCAGGCGGTGCTGAAGAAGCTGTCCGGTGACCCCGCGGCCGCGACCCGCACCATGGAGTCCCTCGCGCAGATCCCGGACCCCTCCCTGTCGGTCGAACAGCTCGGCGCCTCCCTGGCCCGGCTCGCTACGCTCGCCAAGGCGGGCACGTACGACACCACGGCGCTGCCCGTGCAGGCCGACGGGACGCTCGGCGACCAGGCGACCGGCAAGGTGGTCAAGGACGTCCTCGGCGGCACGGTGAAGGACACCGGCAGGAACGCGACGCCCCGGGTCAGCGTGAAGAACGCCACAGGCGGCAAGGGCGCGTCCGGTGCCGCGCAGGTCACGCTGGTCAACGGCGGCTACACCGTGGTCGACGGCGGCACGTCGGGCACGGCCGAGGCCGCGTCCGCGGTGACGTACGCGGATGACCGGCGGGAGGCCGACGCCAAGGAGGTCGCCAAGACGCTGGGCCTGCCCGCGAGCGCCGTGAAGAAGGGCACCGGAGCGGCCAACGCCGACGTCACCGTGGTGCTGGGCAAGGACTACAAGAGCTGACGGCGAGGGCCGGCCGGGCGAGGGCCCGGCCGGCCCGGCCGAAGAGGCGCAGAAAAGGCCAGGAGGGGTGTCGGCGGGTCGTGAGACCCTTGAGGCGTACTGACCCTCTTTATCGAAAGCATGGCTTGTGACCGCCACGGACCGCTCCATCGAGCTCATCAAGGCCGCCGCACAGGCGGCCGCAGACAAGCTCGCGCACGACATCATCGCCTACGACGTCAGCGACGTACTGTCGATCACCGACGCCTTCCTGCTGGCCTCGGCCCCCAACGACCGCCAGGTCAAGTCGATCGTCGACGAGATCGAGGAGCAGCTGAACAAGCAGCTCGGCGCCAAGCCGGTGCGCCGCGAGGGCGACCGCGACGCCCGCTGGGTGCTGCTGGACTACGTCGACATCGTCGTCCACGTGCAGCACAGCGAGGAGCGCGTCTTCTACGCCCTGGAGCGGCTGTGGAAGGACTGCCCCGAGATCGACCTCCCGGCCGACGCCGTCGCCACGCGCGGCAAGGCCGAGGAGCACGCCAAGACGCAGGCCGGTGAGGCCGACCTGGACGGTGAGCTGAGCTGAACGGCAGCGCGGGCGGTACGGGAGCGGGCGCAGCGACCGCCAGGGGCCGGCGCATCGTCCTCTGGCGGCACGGCCAGACCGCATGGAATCTGGAGCGCCGCTTCCAGGGCTCCACGGACATCGAGCTGACCGGCACCGGCGTCGCGCAGGCGCGCCGGGCCGCCCGGCTGCTGGCCGCGCTGCGGCCGGACGCCATCGTCGCCTCCGACCTCAAGCGCGCCGCGGCGACCGCGGCCGAGCTGGCGGCCGTCACCGGCCTGCCGGTCGAGCACGACGCCGCGCTGCGCGAGACCTACGCGGGCGCGTGGCAGGGCCTCACGCACGAGGAGATCATCGGGCGGTACGGCGAGCAGTACGCGGCGTGGAAGCGCGGCGAGCCCGTGCGGCGCGGCGGCGGCGAGCTGGAGACCGAGGTCGCCGACCGGGCCGCCCCGGTCGTCCTCGAGCGGGCCGACAAGTTGCCCGACGGCGGCACGCTCGTCGTGGTCAGCCACGGCGGCACCATCCGTACGACGATCGGCCGCCTGATCGGCCTGGAGTCGTCGTCCTGGGAGGCGCTCGGCGGCCTCACCAACTGCTGCTGGTCGGTGCTCGGTGAGGGCGCGCGCGGCTGGCGGCTGCTGGAGCACAACGCCGGGACGCTGCCCGAGCCGGTGCTCGGCGACGACGACTGAGCGGGTCCGCCCGGCGGCCGCCCAGGGCCCGATTTCACATCCGGGCAGGTCACAGACTAAAGTTCTTCTTGTTCGCGGGGAACGCGGAGGGAAACCTCCGAGGGAAGCCGAGAACAGCGGGGCTATAGCTCAGTTGGTAGAGCGCCTGCATGGCATGCAGGAGGTCAGGAGTTCAATTCTCCTTAGCTCCACAATCCGGACGATCCCGTCTCTCCGTCAAGGAGAGGCGGGATTGTTGCTGTTCCGACAGGGTCTCATGGCAGAATCGGACGGCCGGTAGCGGACGGGACCAAAGGGGAGGGAACGGCTGACCCATGGGTGCACACAGCCGGAAGTGCGACTGGTGCGGCAGCGGGACGCCGATCGTCCGCGACATGGAGCCGCTCAACCCCTCCTACCAGTACTGGTGCGTGGAGTGCGCCCGGGCGCTGATCATAAAAGGCGACCCGATCGAGACCTACCGCGAGCTCGAGGGCGAGCCGATCTACGGCCGACTGCTCGACGAACACTGCACGTTGAAGCGTTTCTACTCCTTCGCCACCGCCTGAAGCCGGTCCCCGGCGGGCTCTCCCGCGCCCTCCTGCCCCCTTCTCTCCGATTCTTCAGGCCACTTGTCCTCAGGCCACTTGGGGCACGCCCGGCGGTCGCCGAAGTCGTCCGGTTCGGAGCGCGGTGTCCTGACGGCTGCCAGCAGCAGGAAGGCCGCTCCGGCCGCCGGATAGCCGGCGGATAGCAGCATCTGGCCGCCGCACTGGTGGAGTTCGAGCCGTGCCTGTGACACGTGGGGCACCCGCCACAGCGCGTACGAGCAGAAGAGCGCTCCGGCCGTCGCCGTCGCCGCCCACCAGGCGGCGCGGCGGCGGCCGGTGGCTCCGGCGGCCTCCGCCGCGAGGAGCAGCGCCATGGGCACGCACCACACCCAGTGGTGCGACCAGGAGACGGGGCTGACGAGCAGTGCCGTCGCCGCGCAGCAGAGCACGCCCCAGGCATGCGCGGTGGGCTCCGGTCCGTACAGCCTCGCCCGGACCGCGACGCCGAGGCCGAGCGCGGTCACCACGGCCGCCGTGACGGCCCACCAGGGCCCCGGGTCGCCGGTGTGCAGGAGCCGGGCCAGGACGCCGCGCAGGGACTGGTCGGCGGCGTCCTCGGCGTGCCCGACGCGGTCGGCGGCGAACAGCATGTCGGTCCAGTAGCGCCAGGAGTCGTACGGCAGGGCGAGCGCGCCCACGGCCGCCGTGCCGGTGAAGGCGGCGCAGGCGACGCCGGCCTGGCGCAGTTCCCCTCCGGGGCGGCGGGTGAATCCGGTGGCGGCCAGGAAGACGGCGAAGAGCGCCGGGGTGAGCTTGATGCCCGCCGCGAGACCGATCCCCACGCCCGCCCAGCGTCCGCCCCGCCCGGCGGCCCGGGTCAGGTCCCACAGCACCAGGACGGCGAGGAGGAGGTTGACCTGTCCGTAGCGCAGGGTCGTCCACACCGGTTCGCACCAGACGCACAGCGCCGCCGCGACGAGCGTCACGGCGGCGCGAGGCGGCCGCCCGGCCAGCCGGAGCGACAGGTGGGTGAGGGCGAGCAGCAGCGCGAGGTTCACGGTCGTGGCCAGGGCGCGCAGCGGGGCGGTGGCGAGCAGGGTCAGCGGGGTGAACAGCAAGGCCGCGAAGGGCGGGTAGGTGGTGGGCAGGTGCGCGTGGGTGGCCCGCATCGCGTAGAGGTCGCCGCCGGTGCGCACGGTCCAGCCCTCCGCGCGGTAGACGAGCAGGTCGATCATCGAGACGTGGGCCGCGCGCTGGGCGAGCCAGAAGCAGACGAAGGACGCCAGGCACACCGATGCGGCGATCGGTGCGGCACGGCGGGCTGTCACGGGGCGCGACTCCGGGTCCAGAGGCGACAAATCGGGCACAGGGGGCCGACGCTACCCCGTTCACGGCCGTTCCAAGCGCTGCCGGGCAAGCGATTTGGCAGATGGGGGGGAGGTCCGTGTAATGTAATCCGTGTCGCCAGGGAAACCGGGCGGAAAACAGAACAAGGGGCTATAGCTCAGTTGGTAGAGCGCCTGCATGGCATGCAGGAGGTCAGGAGTTCAATTCTCCTTAGCTCCACAGTGAATGAGCGGGTCGTCCGGAAACGGACGGCCCGCTCTTCTTCGTTCCGTGCATCCGGTGTTCGGTGACTGCTGTGTTCCATGCCTACGGCGGTCCGCGCCCGCGGTCAGGGCGCGTCGGCCCCCTTGTCGAGATGCAGCGCCAGCGCCGGACAGCGGCGCACGGCCCGCAGCGCGCGGCCGCGCAGGTGCGTCGGCACCCCGGCGTCCGCCAGCGCCGGATAGCCGTCCGGGCCGAGCCGCACGAGTTCGGGCAGCAGGCCCGCGCACAGCCCGTGCCCTTCGCACAGCGTCCAGTCCACCGCGAGCCGCTCGGCGCTCTCCGGGTTCGCGGCGCTCGCCCCGGCGGGCAGGGGGAGCGGCAGCACCCCGGCCGTGCCGCGACCGCAGCCACCGCCCAGCACGTGCGCCGCCAGGTCGTCGGTGAACGCGGACAGCGCGCTCAGCGTGAAGCGCGCCGCCCCGTCCGGATGCCCGCAGGCGCCGCGCCCGCGGACGCCGCCCGCGGCCTCCCGTACGGCCTCCAGGGCGCCGCGCCCGCCCCCGGCCAGCACGTCCGCCAGCGCTCCGGCCACCGACGGCAGCCCGAGCCTGCACGGCCCGCACTGGCCCGCCGACTCGGCGGCCAGCCAGTGCGCCACCCGGAGGGTCTCGCCCAGCGGGCAGGTGTCCACGGGCAGGGGCACCACCGCGCCCGCGCCCAGCGCCCCGCCGCAGGCCGCCAACGACGCGTGGGAGACCGTGGCGCCGTACGCGGTCGTCGCGTCCAGCCACGCCCCGTGGTAGCCGCCGGTCAGCACCCCCTGGAGCGCGGGGTCGGCCCCGCACGCCCGCAGCGCGTACGCCAGCGGCACGCCGCTCGGCACCTCGACGACCCGGGGCTCGGGCACCGCGCCGGAGACCGTGAGCAAGAGAGTGCCGGGCGCGTCCGCCGTGCCGGTCGAGGTGTAGCGGTCGGCGCCCAGACGCGCGGCGACGGCGAGTTGGGCGTACGTCTCGGTGTTGGACAGCAGCGTCGGCGCCCCGCCGAGCCCCTCCTCGGAGGCGCGGGCGTGGCGGCCGGGCGGCAGGGGGAGCCCGCCGTCGGCGGCCCGCAGCAGGGCGGAGGACTCGCCGGAGACCAGCCGCTCGGGGAGGCGCACCACCCGGGCGCGCACGGCCCGGCCGCGCCGGTCGGCGAGCCCGCGCTCGGCCAGCGCCTCCCGTACGGAGTCCTCGGTCGCCGCCCGGGTCACGCCGACGACGAGCGTGCCCGCCCCGAGCGCCTCGGCGGCCAGCAGGGCGCCGTCGAGCACCAGGTGCGGGGCGCGCGCGAGGAGGACGGCGTCCTTGCGGCAGGCGGGCTCGCCCTCGCACCCGTTGACCACCACCGCCGGACGCAGCCCCCGCCGCCGCGCCGCCCGGCCCACGGCCCGCAGCTTCCGTGCGAACGGGAAGCCCGCGCCGCCCCGGCCGCGCAGTGCGACGGCCTCGGCGAGGTCGGTCGCCTGGGCTTCGGTGAGCCGGGGTGCCGAACCGTGCACGGCGAGATGGGCCCTGCGGTCGAGCCGCAGGGCCGTGTCGAAACCGGCCGTCAGCCGCGGCAGCCCGAGCGCGAGCACATCGGGCACGTCGGGAAGCGGGCGGCTCACCGGGCCTGCCCCGGGGCGCGGTGCGCGCTGTTGTCGGCCAGGGCGTCGGCCAGGGCTTCTCCGGAGGTGAGCGCGGCTTCGGAGGTGAGCGCTGCGGGAGTGCGCCCGGCGAGAGAGTGCGCGCCGGGCGCGTGGGCAACGGCGGTGCGCGGGCCGGGAACGCGGGCACCCGCGCGGTGCGAAGCGACCGTACGCACCGGAACCGCCGCCATCGTGTGCCTGCCGGGCGAGGGCGCGGCGGACGCCGGGGGGTCCGAACCGTCGGGGCGGCCGCGTACGAGCCGGAGGACCAGTGCCGCCGCCACCGCGACGAGGCACAGCCCGTAACCCGCCGCCACCCAACCCGCCGGTGGGCGGCCGGATTTGAGGCCGTGCAGTACGGCGGCGCACCACGCCGGGTACGCGCAGGCGTGCAGCGCGCGCCAGCGCCGGGCGCGCCCCTTGCCGGCGAAGGCGCTCCGCAGCGCCCCGGTCGCTCCGGCGAGCACCATCAGATACGCCGCGAGGGCGCCCAGTCCGAGCAGGCCGCCCGCGCCCCGCACGCCGGAGGAGAACGGCACCAGGGCGGCGGCGGGCGACGCGTGGGCCTCAGCGACCTTGACGCAGACGTGCACCAGGAGGAAGCCGAGCGCGCCGGCGGCGGTCGCCCGGTGGACGGCCTGGGAGAGCAGCCGGGCGCGTGGGGTGAGCAGCAGCCGGTCGGTGGCGATGAGCCCCCACACGACGGTCGCGGTGAGCGAGACCAGGGTGAGGACGCCACCGGTGTGGTCGAGGAAGCGGTTCATGCGGCAGCACGCTAGGCAGGCCGGCGGGGGCGATGGGTCCGCTTGGCACAACCCCGGTGCGGCGGCCCGTACCACTGCTAACGTCTGTTCGTTCGGCGGCACTTCGCACGCATGCCGCCCCCCGCCGGAGCCCTGCCGCGAGATCCGGCGGCTCGTGGGTTTACTTGTGCCCCCCTGACCGTCTTCTGACTCTTCTTTGGCTTCATCTTGGCGAACTCATGCCCCATGGATGAACAGTTCGTCGAAAGAGTGGCGCGACGTATGTGCGTGTCCGTGCCATGTCAGCGCGGACGGCCTTACGCGACCATTCGCATCCAGGGGGTTCCATGAGATCTACCCGCTCCAGAGGACGTGCCGGACTGGCCTTGGTGGCATCGCTGCCGCTGGTCGCCGGGGCGCTCGCGCTCGGTGTTCCCACCGCCCAGGCGGACACCGGTCCGCACGGCCGGCAGTCGCTCCAGGGGACGAAGCCACTGTGGGCCACGCCGTCGGCCGACCGCGGCACCGTCGCCGACTCCAACAAGGTCACCGCCCGGGTCTACCTGGCCGGCCAGGACGCCAAGGGCCTCGCCGACTACGCCCGCGCGGTCTCCGACCCGAAGTCGCCGTCGTACGGCAAGTACCTCTCCGCCAAGCAGGCGCAGGAACGGTTCGGCGCCACCAAGGCCCAGATAGCCAAGGTCACCGGCTGGCTGACCTCCTCGGGCCTGAAGGTGACCGGCACCAACAAGCACTACATCACCGTCACCGGTGACGCCGCCGCGGCCAAGAAGGCCTTCGGCACGGAGCTGCACAACTACACCAAGGACGGCCGCACCTACCACGCGCCGTCCAGCAACGCCTCCGTCCCCGCCGCGATGGACGGCGCCGTCCTCACCGTCGTGGGCCTGAACAACGCCCCGCGCCTCGCCCGGCACGACGAGACCCTGCCCCCGCCGAGCGCCGCGTTCGTCAACGCCGGGCCCTTCTCGTCGTACTACGGCTCGAAGACGAACGACAGCCTCCCGTCGGCCTACGGCTCGCACGCGCCGTACGCCATCAAGGGCTACACCGGCAAGCAGCTGCGGTCCGTCTACGGCGCGAAGAACTACACCGGCAAGAACGTCACCGTCGCCATCACCGACGCGTACGCCTCGCCGACCATCGCCAAGGACGCGGCCGAGTACGCCAAGCGCAACGGCGACAAGGCCTACCGCAAGGGCCAGTTCAGCCAGGTGCTGCCCGCCGACTACACCCACACCGGCACCGGTGAGGGCGGCTGCGACGCGGCCGGCTGGTACGGCGAGGAGACCCTCGACATCGAGGCCGTGCACGCGGTCGCCCCGGACGCCGACATCGTCTACGTCGCCGGCGCCTCCTGCCAGGACGACGACCTGATCGACTCCCTGCACAAGGTCGTCGACGGGCGCCTCGCGGACATCGTCTCCAACTCCTGGGGCGACGTCGAGGCCAACGAGACCCCCGACGTGGCCGCGGCCTACGACCAGGTCTTCCAGACCGGCGCCGTCGAGGGCATCGGCTTCTACTTCTCCTCCGGTGACGACGGCGACAACGTCGCCAAGCACGGCACCAAGCAGGTCGACACCCCGTCGAACTCCCAGTGGGTCACCTCCGTCGGCGGCACCTCGCTCGCCGTCGGCAAGGGCGACAAGTACCTGTGGGAGACCGGCTGGGGCACCCACAAGGCCGTGCTGTCGAAGGACGGCAACACCTGGGAGGGCTTCCCCGGCACCTTCACCGGCGGCGCCGGCGGCGGCACCAGCAAGCTCGTCCAGCAGCCCTTCTACCAGCGCGGCGTCGTCCCCGACGCGCTGTCCAAGGTGAACGGCACCACCCCGATGCGCGTCGAGCCGGACATCGCGGCCGTCGCCGACTCCAGCACCGGCTTCCTCGTCGGCCAGACGCAGACGTTCCCCGACGGCACGCAGAAGTACAGCGAGTACCGCATCGGCGGCACCTCGCTCGCCGCCCCGGTGATCGCGGGCGTGCAGGCGCTGGCGCAGCAGGCCCGCCACGGCGTGCCGATCGGCTTCGCCAACCCGGGCATCTACGACCGGTACGGCACCTCGGCCTACCACGACGTCACCGACCACCCGCTGGGCGCGGGCCAGGGTCTGGCCGTCGTGCGCTCCGACTACGCCAACAGCGTCGACGCCAAGGGCGGTGTGATCACCTCCCTGCGCAGCCTGGGCGGCGACACCTCGCTGTCGGCGACCGTCGGCTACGACAACGTCACGGGCGTCGGCACACCCGCCGACAACTACGTGACCTCGTACGTGCCGGGTCACCGCCGCTGACCGGCTGGGCCCGCGCCGGACACTCGGTGCGGGCCCTGTGGCCCCTGCGGTAACCTGACCCCATGCGTGCCGTACGCCTTCTGCTTAGCGGGCCGCGCTGATCAGTACCGACCGGTGACCGGTCGGCATCGGCGCGGCGTCCCCTCCTGTGCGAGGGGATTTTTCATTTCCGCAGGTGCCCGCAGGTAGAGACGACGATCGATGGAGCTTTGAGGACGATGAGCGAGACCAACACCGCCGCCGAGGTGGCTGCCCCGCACCGCTACACGGCCGCGCTGGCCGCTGACATCGAGGCACGCTGGCAGGACTTCTGGGACGCGGACGGCACCTACGACGCCCCCAACCCCGACGGTGACCTGGCGGGTGACCCCGAGGTCGTCGCCCGGCCCAAGAAGTTCATCATGGACATGTTCCCGTACCCCTCGGGTGCGGGCCTGCACGTCGGCCACCCGCTGGGCTATATCGCGACCGACGTCTACGCGCGCTACCACCGCATGACGGGCCACAACGTCCTGCACACCCTCGGCTTCGACGCCTTCGGCCTGCCCGCCGAGCAGTACGCCGTGCAGACGGGCACCCACCCGCGGGTCTCCACCGAGGCCAACATGGAGAACATGAAGGCCCAGCTGCGCCGGCTGGGCCTGGGCCACGACAAGCGCCGGTCGTTCGCGACGATCGACCCGGAGTACTACAAGTGGACCCAGTGGATCTTCCTCCAGATCTTCAACTCCTGGTACGACCCGGAGGCGCGGAAGGCGCGCCCGATCGCCGAGCTGGTCGAGCAGTTCGAGCGCGGTGAGCGCCAGGCTCCCGGCACGCGCGCGTGGAGCGAGCTGACGGCGGCCGAGCGCGCCGACGTGCTGGGCGAGTACCGCCTGGCGTACGCCTCCGACGCGCCCGTCAACTGGTGCCCCGGCCTGGGCACCGTCCTGGCCAACGAGGAGGTCACCGCCGACGGCCGCTCCGAGCGCGGCAACTTCCCCGTCTTCAAGTCCAAGCTGCGCCAGTGGAACATGCGGATCACCGCCTACGCGGACCGCCTGATCGACGACCTGGAGGCGCTGGACTGGCCCGAGGCGATCAAGCTCCAGCAGCGCAACTGGATCGGCCGCAGCGAGGGCGCCCGCGTCGCCTTCGAGGTCGTGGGCCACGACGAGAAGATCACCGTCTTCACCACCCGCCCGGACACCCTCTTCGGCGCCACCTACATGGTGCTGGCCCCCGAGCACGACCTGGTCGACACCGTCGTCCCGGCCGAGTGGCCCGAGGGCACCAAGGACGCGTGGACCGGCGGCGCCCGCACCCCGGCCGACGCCATCGCGGCCTACCGCAAGCAGGCGCAGTCCAAGACCGACGTCGAGCGCCAGACCGAGGGCAAGGACAAGACCGGCGTCTTCACCGGCGCGTACGCCCGCAACCCGCTGACCGGCGAGCCCGTCCCGGTCTTCGTCGCCGACTACGTCCTGATGGGCTACGGCACCGGCGCGATCATGGCCGTGCCCGGCCAGGACGAGCGCGACTGGGAGTTCGCGACCGCCTTCGAGCTGCCGGTCGTGCGGACGGTCCAGCCGCCCGAGGGCTGGGAAGGCGAGGCGTACACCGGCCAGGGCCCCGCCATCAACTCCGCCAACGACAAGCTCGACCTCAACGGCATGGCCGTCGACGAGGCCAAGCGCACCGCCATCGCCTGGATCACCGAGCAGGGCATCGGCGAGGGCACCGTCAACTTCCGCCTGCGCGACTGGCTGTTCAGCCGCCAGCGGTACTGGGGCGAGCCCTTCCCGATCGTCTACGACGAGCAGGGCGTCGCCCACTCGCTGCCCGAGTCGATGCTGCCGCTGGAGCTGCCGGAGGTCGAGGACTACTCCCCGCGCACCTTCGAGCCGGACGACGCCGACACCTCCCCGGAGACCCCGCTGTCCCGGAACGAGGAGTGGGTCAACGTCACCCTGGACCTCGGCGACGGCCCCAAGCGCTACCGCCGCGAGACCAACACCATGCCCAACTGGGCCGGTTCCTGCTGGTACGAACTGCGCTACCTGGACCCGCACAACAGCGAGCACCTGGTCTCCGCCGACGCCGAGCGCTACTGGATGGGCCCGCGCGAGGGCCAGCCGCACGGCGGCGTCGATCTGTACGTCGGCGGCGCCGAGCACGCCGTGCTGCACCTGCTGTACGCCCGCTTCTGGTCCAAGGTCCTCTTCGACCTGGGCCACATCTCCTCGAACGAGCCGTTCCACAAGCTCTACAACCAGGGCATGATCCAGGCGTACGTCTACCGCGACAGCCGCGGCATCGCCGTACCGGCCGCCGAGGTGGAGGAGCGCGACGGCGGGTTCTACTACCAGGGCGAGAAGGTCGGCCGGCTGCTCGGCAAGATGGGCAAGTCCCTGAAGAACGCCGTCACGCCGGACGAGATCTGCGCCGAGTACGGCGCGGACACCCTGCGCCTGTACGAGATGGCGATGGGCCCCCTCGACGTCTCCCGTCCCTGGGACACGCGCGCCGTCGTCGGCCAGTACCGCCTGCTCCAGCGCCTGTGGCGCAACGTGGTGGACGAGGCCACCGGCGAGGTCACCGTGGTCTCCGCCGAGCCCGACGAGGCCACGCTGCGGGCCCTGCACAAGGCCATCGACGGCGTCACCCAGGACATGGCGAACCTGCGCTTCAACACCGCCATCGCCAAGGTCACCGAGCTGAACAACTTCGTGACCAAGCTGAGCGAGGTCCCGCGGACGGTCGCGGAGCAGATGGTGCTGCTGGTCGCCCCGCTGGCCCCGCACATCGCCGAGGAGCTGTGGCGCAAGCTGGGCCACACCGGCTCGGTCGTCCACGCGGACTTCCCCGTGGCCGACCCGGCGTACCTCATCGACGAGGCCGTGACCTGCGTCGTCCAGATCAAGGGCAAGGTCAAGGCCCGCCTGGAGGTCGCCCCGTCGATCTCCGACGAGGAGCTGGAGCAGGCCGCCCTGGCCGACCCGGCCGTCGTCGCGGCCCTGGGCGGCGCGGGCATCCGCAAGGTGATCGTGCGGGCGCCGAAGCTGGTGAACATCGTCCCGGCGTAACGGGACACGGGAAGCCTTCGGGGTTTCTCCCTACGGGCAGGTTGGGGGTTCGATCGGAACCCTCGATCTGCCCTTTCCGTTTACGGTGGAGGGGTGGCGCGGGCCCCTCGGATCCGCGGCGCGCGCCGCGCCCCAGCCCCGTGGAAGCCCCCGGGGCCGGTCCCACCGAGCTCGCTGAGGAGCGTTCATGGAAGCCGTGGCCGTGATCGTCGCGCTGATCTTCGCGGTCCTCGTCACGCTCGGGGTGATCGCCACGGTCAAGACCGTGCGCGCCGTCAAGCGCGGGGTGGACCGCACGGTCACCCAGGCCCGCCGGACCGTCGAGGACACTCGCCTGAAGGCCCGGCAGTACGCCCAGCCCGGCGCGGCGGGCGAGGTCGCGCAGCTGCGCCTCTCCCTGCGGACGTCGATGCGCGCCACCCAGGAGGCGCTGCGGCTCGCCGCCGCCGAGGACGCCTCGCTGTCCGAGGCGCAGGCCCTGTTCGAGCGGCTCAGCGCGCACGGCCACGAGCTCGACGACGACCTCAAGCGGCTGGAGAACGAGCCCGACAAGGCCAGGATCGCCGCCTGCCTGCCCGAGCTGCGCGAGCGCACCGAGCGCGTCAAGGGCTCCGCGGACTCACTCCGCTGGGCGGCGCAGGACCGGGCCCGCCGGTTCGCCGAGGACGACCTGGAGACGCTCAGCGGCCAGATCCAGATGGAGGCGGGCGCGCTGCGGCACTGGATGACGGACGAGCCGCGGGAGGGCGCCGGGTCTTCTGCCGGTTCTTCCCCTGGCTCTTCCGCTGGTTCATCTGGTTCATCCGTGCGGGGCCCGTCCACCCCGTCGAGTTCATCGGGCTCGGCGGGCAAGGGGGCAACCGCTGAAGGGGCCGCCGGCCGCGCGTCGGACGAGCAGCAGCCCGCGATCACGGGGCGCAAGACCTGGCAGCAGCCCGGCTACTCCTGGCAGAAGAGCCACCGCCCGGAGAGCACCACCTGACCGCAGGGCGTCACCCGACCTCACGGCACCGCCTGATCTCGCGGCATCACCCGACCTCACGGCATCACCGGACTGTGAGGCATACCGGGCGGCATTACCCGACCGCACGGCCCGCTGTCCGGCCTTCCGGCGGAACGATCACGCGTACGGGGTCCGCCCTGCCGTGGAAGCGCCCCGACGGGTAACCTCCGGAACATGTCCCGCCATGTCGCTGTCGTCACGGATTCCACGGCCTATCTGCCACAGCGGGCGATGGAGCGGCACGACATCACCGCCGTACCGCTCACGGTCGTCCTGGGCGACGAGGCGCTGGAGGAAGGCACCGAGATCTCCGCGCGCTCGGTCGCCCAGGCACTCCAGAAGCGCAGGCCGGTGACCACCTCCCGGCCCGGCCCCGAGGTCTTCGCGGCCGCCTACCGCGCGGCGGCGGAGTCGGGCGCGGAGGGCATCGTCTCCCTCCACCTCTCCGCCGAGTTCTCGGGCACGTACGACGCGGCGGTCCTCGCGGCGGCGGACGCGCCCGTGCCGGTGCGGGTCGTGGACACCGGCATGGTCGCCATGGCACTCGGCTTCTGCGCACTGGCCGCCGCGGAGACCGCGGAGGCGGGCGGCACGCTCGACGAGGCCGTCGCCGCCGCCGAGAAGCGCGCGCAGGGCACGGTGGCGTACTTCTACGTCGACACCCTCGACTACCTCCGCCGCGGCGGCCGGATCGGCGCGGCACAGGCCCTGCTGGGGTCGGCGCTCGCGGTCAAGCCCCTGCTCCAGCTCGACGACGGCCGGATCGAGCTGCGCGAGAAGGTCCGTACGGCCTCCAAGGCCATCGCCCGCCTCGAGGAGATCGCCGTGGAACGGGCCGGCGCCGCGCCCGTCGACATCGCCGTCCACCACCTCGCCGCGCCGGATCGGGCGGAGCTCCTCGCGGACCGCCTGCGGGAGCGGGTGCCGGGGCTGCTCGACCTGCACGTCAGCGAGGTGGGCGCGGTGATCGGGGCGCACACGGGGCCGGGGCTGCTGGGCGTGGTGGTCTCGCCGCGCTGAGGGGCACGGCTTGCGTCTCGCGGCGCGGGCCCGCTGCTTCTCAGGGAGGCGGAGGCCCTCCTTCGGGTGACGGTGTTATCCACAACTGGCGGGTTATCCACGGAATTTGGGCGGCATCGGCGAGATCGGGCGAAGGCGCCTACCGTCGTGACATGACTGATCGCCGGAACACCATGACGCTTGATCCGCCGCACTCGGGTGCCGGGATCCGAGCCGATCGCTCGCCGGGGGAGCGGGCGGCGACGCTCTTCCCGGAACGGCCGACAGGCCGTGGCAGCCCCGATCCGCCGACCGGGGGCGTGCTCAAAGCGCCTCGTGCGCACGGTAGTTGGCGGGCGGCCGTGGTCGACCGGCTGCCGATGTGGGTACGGCTCCGCTGCGGGATCGAACCGAAGACGCTGGCCGCGCTCGCGGTCGTGCTGGTCGCGGCGTGCGTGTTCGCCGCGTATCACTTCTGGGCGGGACGCCCGCGGACGGTACGGCCGCCGGACCGGGAGACATCGGCCGTGGCGGCCGCCGCCCCGACGGTGATGCCTCCGGCCGACCGCGCGAGTCCCGCGAACCGTGCCGGCGGCAGCGTGGTGGTGGACGTGACGGGCAAAGTGCTGAGGCCCGGCATCCAGCGCCTGCCGTCCGGGTCGAGAGTGGTCGACGCGCTCGACGCCGCCGGAGGCGCGCGGCCGGGCACGGACACCACGGGGCTCAACCGGGCCCGGGTGCTCATGGACGGCGAGCAGATCGTCGTGGGCGCGCCACCGGGGCCGGCGGGCGCGCCGGCACCCTCGGGCGCCCCGGCAGGCGGCAGACCGGCCGGTCCCGTCAGCCTCAACTCCGCGACGGCCGAACAGCTCGACTCCTTGCCGGGCGTCGGCCCCGTCCTCGCCCAGCACATCGTCGACTACCGCACGGAGCACGGCGGTTTCCGCTCGGTGGACGAACTCCGCCACGTCAACGGCATCGGCACCCGCCGCTTCACGGACCTCCGCCCTTTGGTCCAGCCGTGACCTCGCTGGACGGCCGGCCGCTCGATGGCTGCTCGCCTGATGGGCAGCCGCTTGATGGGCACTCACCTGATGGCCAGCTGCCTGATGGTCAACCGCCTGAGGCATCCGGATCTGGGGCATGGGGACCTGACGCCAGTCGGTCGGGCGTACGTCAGCGTGGGGCGTCCGGGCTTGGTTCATCGCTGCCTGACGGATCCCGGCTTGGTGCATCTCTGCCTGACGACTCCCGGCTTGGCGCTCACCTGCCCGGCGCACTCCGGCCGGGCGTACCTTCGCGCGACGAACCCCGGCCTGGCGCTCACCTGCCTGGCGCACTCCGGCCGGGCGTACCTTCGCGCGACGAACCCCGGCCTGGCGCTCATCCGCCTGGCGCACTCCGATCCGGCGCCGGGCGGCCTGCCGCGCCTCCGCTGCCCACCCGCCAGCCTGACACCAGCCGACACGACGATCCCCGGCGAGACGACCCTCGGCCCGATGAATCCCGGCCCGACGAACCCCGGCCTGGTGCTCACCCGCCCGACGAACCCCGGCCTGGTGCTCACCCGCCCGACGAATCCCAGCATGGCGCTCATCCGCCTGGCGCACTCCGATCCGGCGCCGGGCGGCCTGCCGCGCCTCCGCTGCCCACCCGCCAGCCTGACACCAGCCGACACGACGA
>NZ_JBIAWF010000008.1:0-89135 GCF_042895325.1 Streptomyces sp. NPDC001407 | reverse complement strand
GACCCTCGGCGAGACGACCCTCGGTCCGATGAACCCCAGCCCGATGAACCCTGGCCCGCCGCACCCCCGCCCGCCGCACCCCCGCCTGCCGCACCCCAGCCCGACGAGCCCCCGCCCGACGACCCCCCGAGCGATCTGCGCCTGGTGATGCCCGCCGCGGCCGCGTGGTTGGCCGCGGCCCTGGCACTGGTCACGGACGGGACCGCGGTCGCGGTGGTGGCAGCGGTGGGTGCGATGGTGGCGTGTGTCGCGCTGGTGGCCCTCAGGTGGAAGGACACGCAGGCGGGGCCCGGCCCAGGGAAAGATCCCGCAGCCCTCCCCGTGCGCGGAGTCACGGCGAAAGCCACCGTCACCGCCGTCGCGGCGATGCTGCTCTGCGCCACCGCCGCGGCCACAACAGCTGCCCTGGCCACCGCCGAGGCGCACGCGGGCCCCGTCCCCGCCCTCGCCGCTCGCTACGCCGAAGTGGCCCTCGACGTCAGGGTCACCGGTGACCCGCGTGCCGCCCATTCCCGCCCCCAGACAGCGGAAGCACCCACCGTCGTGGTGGAAGGCGAAGCGACCCGGCTGGTCACCGCGGGCGAAGAGACGGCCGTGCGTACGCCCGTCCTGCTGATCGCCCACCCGTCCTGGCTCGGGCTGCTGCCCTCCACCGAGGTCCGGGTCGCCGGGCGCCTCGCCCCGCCCGCCCGGCAGGGCGACAGGATCGCCGCGGTCCTACGCGTCGGCGGCCAGGATCCACCCCACATCGTCGAACAGCCCGACACGCTCCAACGGACGGCGGCCGCGCTCCGGGCCGGTCTCCGTGACGCCACGGACGGACTGTCCCCGGACGCCCGGGCGCTCCTCCCGGGACTGGTGGTGGGCGATACGTCGCGCATTCCGCCCGACCTCGAAGACGCCTTCCGGGCCACGGATCTGACGCACCTGCTGGCCGTTTCCGGGAGCAACCTCGCGATCCTGATCGCGGTGCTCATCGGCCCGCCGCACCTCGCCACGCGGGCCGAAAGACGCGGGCTGGCAGCCCGGTTGGGGTTGCCGCTGCGGCTGACGGCGGTGCTGGGCGCGGTGCTGGCGCTGGGGTTCGTGGTGGTGTGCCGCCCGGAGCCGAGCGTGCTGCGGGCGGCCGGGTGCGGGCTGATCACGCTGCTGGCCATCGGCACGGGCAGACGCCGGAGCCTGCTGCCCGCGCTCGCGGCGTCCGTGCTGCTGCTCCTGCTCTGGGATCCATGGCTGGCCAGGAGCTACGGCTTCCTTCTGTCGGTCCTGGCCACCGGTGCCCTGCTCACCCTCGCGCCCCGCTGGGGCGACGGGCTGCGGCGCCGCGGGGTCCCGCCCCGCGTCGCGGAGGCCCTGGCCGCGGCCGCGGCGGCGCAGGCCGTGTGCGGGCCGGTGATCGTGGTCATGGCGGCGCGGGTGAGCCTGGTGGCCGTTCCGTGCAATCTCCTGGCGGAGCTGGCGGTCGCCCCCGCGACGGTCCTCGGCTTCGCCGCCCTGGTGGCCGCGCCGGTCGTCCCACCCCTCGCGGAAGGGCTCGCGTGGCTGGCCGGCTGGCCCGCGGACTGGGCGGCCGCCGTGGCCCGTACGGGCGCGAGCCTGCCCGGCGCCGAGCTCGGCTGGCCGGGCGGCTGGCCCGGTGGACTGCTGCTGGTGGCGGTGACGGCGGTCGCCGTGTTCGCCGCCCGCCGGACGTTCCACCGGCCCTGGGTGTGCGCGGCCTGCGCACTGCTCCTGATCGTCGCGGTCGTCCGCCCGGCGCCCCTGACCCGGGTCGTCACCGGCTGGCCGCCACCCGACTGGCGGTTCGCGGCGTGCGACGTGGGGCAAGGAGACGCGCTGGTCCTGGCCGCGGGCGAGGGCACCGCCCTGGTCGTGGACGCCGGTCCCGAGCCCCGGGCCGTCGACCGCTGCCTGCGTGCCCTGGGCGTGGAGCGCGTGCCGCTCCTGCTGCTCACGCATTTCCACGCGGATCACGTCGACGGTCTGCCCGGAGTGCTGCGCGGGCGGACGGTCGGGGCGATCGAGACGACGACGTTCGCCCAGCCGCCGGGCAGGGCCGCGTTCGTACGCCGGGAGGCGGAGCGGGCGCGTGTCCCGGTCGTGGAGGCGGCGCCGGGGGAGCGGCGGCATCTGGGGGAGCTGTCCTGGGAGGTGCTCTGGCCGCCACCGCCGGGCGCGTCCGGCGTGGCGGAGGACGGGCCCAACGACGCGAGCGTCACCCTCCTGGTCCGGAGCGCGAGGCTGACCCTGCTGCTGCTCGGTGACCTCGAACCACCGGCCCAGCAGGCCCTGGCGGAGGCCCGGCCCGACCTGCCCCCGGTGGATGTCCTCAAGGTCGCCCACCATGGGTCGGCCCATCAGGACCCCCAGCTGATACGCAGGCTCCGGCCACGGCTGGCGGTCGTCTCGGTGGGCGCGGGCAACCGCTACGGGCACCCCTCACCCCGCACGGTTCATGCTCTCCAGGCCCAGGGCGCGAGGGTGGTGCGCACGGACACGGACGGGCCGGTGGCGGTGACAGGCGATGCCACGGCGGTCCTGGCGAAGTGAGGAAGTGGGGAGGAGGCGAAACGGTGCTGGCGAAGTGAGGGAGTGAGGAGGAGCCGAAACGAGACGACCCCGCGTCACTCCGATTCGAGCCAGCCCTCGTATTCCTCGGCGATCTCGCGCAGGGCGTCGGGGGCGAGGGTGCCGCGGGGGTCCTCCAGGACCACCAGCCACTGCGCGTCCTCGGCGTCGTCCTCGCCGGCGAGGGCCTCGCGCACCACCTGCGGCTCCTCGTCCAGGCCGAGGCGCCGGACGGCCTCGTCCGCCGCCTCGTCGGCGGCGTCGCGGTCGGGGAGCACCAGCAGGTGCCGTACGGGGCCGGCCGCGTCGAAGGCGGGCGACGGGGAGGAAGCGGGGTAGGAAGGGGAAACGCTGCTCACCCGATCATTGTGCGGTATGCCCGCCCGGTCGTGCGGGCGGGAGTGTCAGCGGTGCGTGGGATGCTGGACGCAATGGCCAGGAAGACTGCAACCGACGACATGCTCGCCCCCGTCACGCTCGCCGTGGGCCAGGAGGATCTTCTCCTGGACCGCGCCGTGCGCGAGGTGGTGGCCGCAGCTCGCGCTGCCGACGCGGACACCGATGTCCGGGACCTCACCTCCGACCAGCTTCAGCCCGGCACGCTGGCGGAGCTGACGAGCCCGTCGCTGTTCTCCGAGCGCAAGGTCGTGATCGTGCGCAACGCGCAGGATCTGTCGGCGGACTCGGTGAAGGACGTGAAGAGCTATATCGGCGCGCCCGCCGAGGAGATCACCCTCGTCCTGCTGCACGCGGGCGGCGCCAAGGGCAAGGGCCTGCTCGACGCGGCCCGCAAGGCCGGGGCCCGCGAGGCCGCCTGCCCGAAGATGACCAAGCCGGCCGACCGCCTGGCGTTCGTGCGCTCCGAATTCCGGGGCACCGGGCGTTCCGCGACCCCGGAGGCGTGCCAGGCCCTGGTGGACGCGATCGGCAGCGACCTCCGCGAGCTGGCCAGCGCCTGCGCCCAGCTCGTCGCCGACATCGAGGGCACGATCGACGAGGCCGTCGTGGCCCGCTATTACACCGGCCGCGCCGAGGCGTCCAGCTTCACCGTCGCCGACCGGGCCGTCGAGGGCCGGGCGGCCGAGGCCCTGGAGGCGCTGCGCTGGGCGATGTCCACCGGCGTCGCCCCCGTGCTGATCACCAGCGCCCTCGCCCAGGGCGTCCGGGCGATCGGCAAGCTCGCCTCCGCGCCGCGGGGCGCGCGCCCGGGCGACCTGGCCCGGGATCTGGGCATGCCGCCGTGGAAGATCGACCGGGTGCGGCAGCAGATGCGGGGCTGGTCGGCGGACGGCGTCGCCGTCGCGCTGCGGGCCGTCGCCGCGGCGGACGCGGGCGTGAAGGGCGGCGGGGACGACCCCGAGTACGCCCTGGAGAAGGCGGTCGTCGCCGTGGCCCGCGCGGCCCGCAGCCGCGGCTGAACCGATGAGCTTCCTGCGCGGCCCGCAGCCGCGGCTGAACCAAATGAGCTGAGTTGAAGGAGGGCCGGGAGACCGGCCCTCCTTCAACGGCCCTCCTTCAACGATCAGCTCCCCCGATCGGCGGAACCGCCCCCAGGCAAGCCGAAGGCCCCGTGCCCGCCCGGGGAAGGGCTGGGCACGGGGCCTTCGGGTCGTTCAGTGAGCCCTGAGGCTCGTGCCGCACCCGCGTGGCGAACGACCGAGTGCGGCGGGGTGCCGGGACGGAGCGGTAGAGAGGGTCCGCTGGGTCCGTGCCGACGAGTCGGGGCTCATGCCCCGGAAAGGCTTCAGGCCTTGATGGCCGCGGCCTGCTTGGCCAGCGCCGACTTCTTGTTGGCAGCGGCGTTCTTGTGCAGAACACCCTTGCTGACGGCCTTGTCCAGCTTCTTGCCGGCCAGGGCGACGGCGGCGGTGGCCTTGGCGGCGTCGCCGGCGGCGATCGCCTCGCGGGCCGCGCGGACAACGGTCTTGACCGAGGACTTGACGGCCTTGTTGCGCAGGCGCGCCTTCTCGTTGGTCTTGTTCCGCTTGATCTGGGACTTGATGTTCGCCACGAAAGAGCCTTTTCAGGTTCGTTGGATTTCGATGTTGCGCACTCGTACGTGAGAGGGCACGAGGCACAGTGGACCAGGCTACCAGCAGGCGCTCCGGGCTCCCAAACCGGACCGTACCCGCCGCTCATGGGACGATGGAGGGGTCGTATACCCGACTCCCGCCGAGACTGGCGTTCAAGCGCCGAAGTCACCGAATGGATCCTGCGTGCCCGCGACCCCTACCAACGTGCCCGAGCCGAGCCGTACCGACCCGGCTCTGATCCGCAACTTCTGCATCATCGCGCACATCGACCACGGCAAGTCGACGCTCGCCGACCGGATGCTCCAGCTCACCGGCGTGGTCGACCAGCGGCAGATGCGCGCGCAGTACCTCGACCGGATGGACATCGAGCGCGAGCGCGGCATCACGATCAAGTCGCAGGCGGTCCGGCTGCCCTGGGCCCCCACCGAGGACAAGAGCAACACTCACATCCTCAACATGATCGATACCCCTGGTCACGTCGACTTCACCTATGAGGTCTCGCGCTCCCTCGCCGCGTGCGAGGGCTGCATCCTCCTCGTGGACGCGGCCCAGGGCATCGAGGCGCAGACCCTCGCCAACCTCTACCTGGCGATGGAGAACGACCTCACGATCATCCCGGTTCTCAACAAGATCGACCTGCCGGCCGCCCAGCCCGAGAAGTTCGCCGCCGAGCTGGCGCACCTCATCGGCTGCGACCCCTCCGACGTGCTCAAGGTCTCCGCGAAGACCGGCGTCGGCGTGGACGCGCTGCTCGACAAGGTCATCGCCGAGGTCCCGGCCCCGGTCGGCGTCAAGGACGCCCCCGCCCGCGCGATGATCTTCGACTCGGTCTACGACTCCTACCGCGGTGTGGTCACCTACGTCAGGGTCGTGGACGGCGAGCTGAAGAAGCGCGAGCGCATCAAGATGATGTCGACCGGCGCCACCCACGAGCTGCTGGAGATCGGCGTCTCCTCGCCCGAGATGACCCCCTCCGACGGCCTCGGCGTCGGCGAGGTGGGCTACATCATCACCGGTGTGAAGGACGTCCGGCAGTCCAAGGTCGGTGACACGATCACCTCGTTCACCAACGGCGCCACCGAGCCGCTCGGCGGCTACAAGGACCCCAAGCCGATGGTGTTCTCGGGCCTCTATCCGCTGGACGGCTCGGACTACCCGGAGCTGCGCGAGGCCCTGGACAAGCTCCAGCTCAACGACGCCGCGCTGGTCTACGAGCCGGAGACCTCCGCCGCCCTCGGCTTCGGCTTCCGCGTCGGCTTCCTCGGCCTGCTCCACCTGGACGTGATCCGCGAGCGGCTGGAGCGCGAGTTCGGCCTGGACCTCATCGCGACCGCCCCCAACGTGGTCTACCGCGTCAACATGGAGGACGGCACCGAGCACATCGTCACCAACCCGAGCGAGTTCCCCGAGGGGAAGATCGCCGAGGTGCACGAGCCGGTCGTCAAGTCCACCATCCTCGCCCCGAACGAGTTCGTCGGCGCGATCATGGAGCTCTGCCAGTCCCGCCGCGGCTCGCTGCTGGGCATGGACTACCTCTCCGAGGACCGCGTCGAGCTGCGCTACACCCTCCCCCTCGCGGAGATCGTCTTCGACTTCTTCGACCAGCTGAAGTCCAAGACCCGCGGCTACGCCTCGCTGGACTACGAGCCCACCGGCGAGCAGCAGGCCAGCCTGGTCAAGGTCGACATCCTGCTGCACGGCGACAAGGTCGACGCGTTCTCCGCGATCACCCACAAGGACAAGGCGTACGCGTACGGCGTGCGGCTCGTCGCCAAGCTGCGCGAGCTCATCCCGCGGCAGAACTTCGAGGTGCCGATCCAGGCCGCCATCGGCTCGCGGGTCATCGCCCGTGAGACGGTCCGCGCGATCCGCAAGGACGTCCTCGCCAAGTGCTACGGCGGCGACATCTCCCGTAAGCGCAAGCTGCTGGAGAAGCAGAAGGAAGGCAAGAAGCGGATGAAGATGGTCGGCAGCGTGGAGGTCCCCCAGGAGGCCTTCATCGCGGTGCTGTCCTCGGACTCCGACGGTGCCGAGAAGGGCAAGAAGTAGCCCGCGGTACCAAGAGCGGCACGCTGTGAGCGCCCGTCCCCGCGTGGGGGCGGGCGCTTCGCGTGCACCGGAAGGCGCAGCTCGAACCGGGTGCGCGCGTCGACCGGCCGTCCGGCCGGTCACAGCTTCGACAAGCCGTCCACAGCCCCTTACGCAAGGGCCGAACGGGCTCTAGTCTGATCACTGCTTGGAAGGTTACTCGCGAGTCACCAGCAACGAATCGGGCCCCGGAGGACGCCGTGACCGAGACACAGGCTTTGATCGAGAACCGTCCGCCCTCCGTGGCGACGATCCTCGTCGAACGCGTAGAGGCGACCCCCGACGCCGAGGCGTACCGCTATCCGGTGCCCTCGCCCTCCGGCAGCCGCCCCGACGCCTGGGCCTCGCTCACCTGGCGGGAGGCCGCCGACCGCGTCTTCGCCATCGCCGCCGGGCTGATCGACCTCGGCGTGCGCCCCGAGGAGCGGGTGGCGCTCGCCGCCTCCACCCGGGTGGAATGGATCCTCGCGGACCTCGGAGTGCTCTGTTCCGGTGCCGCCACCACCACGGTCTACCCCAGCACCAACGCCGAGGAGACCGCCTTCATCCTGGCCGACTCCGAGAGCCGGGTGCTGATCGCCGAGGACGCCGCCCAGCTCGCCAAGGTCCGCGAGCACCGCGCCGACCTGCCCGGACTCGTCCACGTCGTGGTGATCGACGCCGAGGACGCCGCCCCCGCCGAGGGCGAGCCCGAGGGCTTCGTGCTCACCCTCGCCGAGCTGGAGCGGCGCGGCGCCGCCCGCCTGAAGGCCGACCCCGACGCCGTGCGGGACCGGATCAAGGCCCTGCGGGCCGACCAGCTCGCCACCTTGATCTACACCTCCGGCACCACCGGCCGCCCCAAGGGCGTCCGGCTGCTCCACGACTCCTGGGCGTACATGGCGCGTGCCATCCAGGCATCCGGCCTGGTGCGCGCCGACGACGTGCAGTATCTGTGGCTGCCGCTCGCGCACGTCTTCGGCAAGGTGCTCACCGTCAGCCACATCAGCACCGGGCACGTCACCGCCGTGGACGGCCGCGTGGACCGCATAGTGGAGAACCTCGCGGTCGTCCGGCCCACCTATATGGCCGCCGTGCCGCGCATCTTCGAGAAGGTCTACAACGGCGTCGCGGCCAAGGCGCGCGAGGGCGGCGCCGGCAAGTACAAGATCTTCCACTGGGCCGCCGAGGTCTCCCGCGAGTACGCCAAGGTCTCCCAGGACAACTTCCGCCGCACCGGCAGCAGAACGGTCCCCTTCGGGCTCGCCGCCCGGCACAGGATCGCCGACGCGCTCGTCTACACCAAGATCCGCGAGGCGTTCGGCGGGCGGCTGCGCGCCTGCGTCTCCGGCGCGTCCGCGCTCGCCCCCGAGATCGGCTATTTCTTCTCCGGCGCGGGCGTCCACATCCTGGAGGGCTACGGCCTCACGGAGACCAGCGCCGCCAGCTTCGTCAACCCCGGCGAGTCCTACCGCACCGGCACCGTCGGCAAGCCGCTGCCCGGCACCGAGGTCCGGATCGCCGACGACGGCGAGGTCCTGCTGCGCGGCCCCGGCGTCATGGCCGGCTATCACGGACTGCCCGAGAAGACCACCGAGGTCCTGGAGTCCGACGGCTGGTTCCACACCGGCGACATCGGCGAGCTGTCCCCGGACGGCTATCTGCGCATCACCGACCGCAAGAAGGACCTGATCAAGACATCGGGCGGCAAATACGTCGCGCCCGCCGAGGTCGAGGGCCAGTTCAAGGCCGTCTGCCCGTTCGTGTCGAACATCCTGGTGCACGGCGCCGACCGCAACTTCTGCACCGCGCTCATCGCCCTGGACGAGCCCACCCTCATGGTCTGGGCCGCCGAGCACGGCCTGGGCGGCAAGCCGTACGCCGAAGTGGTGGCCGCCAAGGAGACCGAGGAGCTCATCGACGGCTATGTGAAGCGGCTCAACGAGGGCCTCCAGCGCTGGCAGACGATCAAGAAGTTCCGGCTGCTGCCGCGCGACCTCGACGTCGAGCACGGCGAGCTCACCCCGAGCCTCAAGCTCAAGCGGCCCGTCGTGGAGCGGCAGTACAAGGACCTGATCGAGGAGATGTACGCGGGCGCCCGCGAGTCCTGAGCCGGGCGGACGGGCGGAGGTCAAGGGTCCGGCGGCCGATGCCGGACAATGGACCCATGCCTTCCGTACTGCCTGACGGCGAAACCGTGCCCGAGGACGGGGCGCTGCCCCACCACGCCCTGGAGGGCGCCGGGCAGCGGCCGCTCGGCTTCTATCTGCACGTGCCGTACTGCGCGACACGCTGCGGATACTGCGACTTCAACACCTACACCGCGAGCGAGCTGCGCGGCTCCGGCGGAGCCCTGGCCTCCCGCGACAACTACGCCGAGACGCTCGCCCAGGAGATCCGCCTCGCCCGGAAGGTGCTGGGCGACGACCCGCGCCCGGTGGAGACCGTCTTCGTCGGCGGCGGCACGCCCACGCTGCTGCCCGCCGCCGACCTCGTACGGATGCTGGGCGCGATCCGCGACGAGTTCGGGCTCGCGGAGGGCGCGGAGATCACCACCGAGGCCAACCCGGAGTCCGTCGACCCCCGCTATCTCGCGGAGCTCCGCGAAGGCGGCTTCAACCGGATCTCCTTCGGCATGCAGAGCGCCCGCCAGCACGTGCTCAAGATCCTCGACCGCACGCACACCCCGGGCCGCCCGGAGGCATGCGTCGCCGAGGCGCGGGCCGCCGGGTTCGAGCACGTCAACCTCGACCTCATCTACGGCACGCCGGGGGAGTCCGACGACGACTGGCGCGCCTCCCTCGACGCCGCGATCGGCGCGGGCCCCGACCACGTCTCGGCGTACGCGCTGATCGTCGAGGAGGGCACCCAGCTGGCCCGCCGGATCCGGCGCGGCGAGGTCCCCATGACGGACGACGACGTCCACGCCGACCGCTATCTGATCGCCGAGGACCGGCTCACCGCCGCCGGCTTCAGCTGGTACGAGGTCTCCAACTGGGCCACCAGCGAGGCCGGGCGCTGCCGCCACAACGAGCTCTACTGGCGCGGCGCCGACTGGTGGGGCGCGGGCCCCGGCGCGCACTCCCACGTGGGGGGCGTGCGGTGGTGGAACGTCAAGCACCCGGGCGCCTACGCGCAGGCCCTCACCGAGGGCCGCTCCCCGGGCGCGGGCCGCGAGGTCCTGCCGGACGAGGATCGGCGGGTGGAACGCATCCTGCTGGAGCTGCGGCTGCTGGAGGGGTGCCCGCTGGATCTGCTCAACCCCGCGGGGGCGAAGGCAGCGGCGAAGGCGCTGGCGGACGGGCTCCTCCAGGCAGAGCCGTACGAGTCGGGCCGCGCGGTGCTGACGCTGCGGGGGCGGTTGCTGGCGGACGCGGTGGTGCGGGATCTGGTGGACTGATCACTAGTTCGGGTGAACTGACGCGCATACGCTGTGCACCCGCCTACGCTCTCCATAGGCTGCCGCCAAAAGCACGCGGCGGATGTGGAGGGCCACGGAGATGACCGCTGTGGATGAACGAATGATCGCTGTATTCCAGGAGCACCCCGAGCTCTTCGAGGGATACAAGATCGAGCTTCTGCGGGGGGAAATCGTGATGATGGCGGGGCCCGGGTTGGTCCACAACCTGATCGTCCTGGCGGTCCAGGACCAGGTTCCGCGAGATCGTTGGTATCCGCTGCAAACCCAAGACCTTGCCATCCCGGGCGAGAGCAGTGAGCCGGTCCCGGACTTGTTGGTCGTCGAGCAGGGGGCATTCGAGGGTCCTGGACGGCTTGTCCCCGCCTCAGCCGCCACGCTGGTGGTAGAGGTGGTCTCCAAGACCAGCGCTCTCCGCGACTACAAGATCAAGCGTTCCATTTACGCGGCAGGGCAGGTCCCTGCCTACCTGATTGTCGACCCCTTCGCTGCCCAGTGCGTATTGCTCACTGAGCCGGTTGGCGCCGGGGATGAGGCTGACTACGCAGCAACGCGGACCACGAAGTTCGGCGATCCTGTGCCGCTCGTCATGCTGGGCGTCACCTTGGACACATCGGAATTCCGGACCTCGCCCGGCACCGCCCGCTAAGCAGTCGGCACCGTCACAAAATCGATCAACTCCTCCACCCGCCCCAGCAGCGACGGCTCCAGGTCCTTGTAGGACCCCACCGCCCCCAGAATCCGCTGCCAAGCCGCCCCCGTGTTCACCGGCCACCCCAGCGCCCGGCACACCCCCGACTTCCAGTCCTCCCCCCGCGGCACCCGAGGCCACCCCTCAATACCCACCGACGCCGGCTTCACCGCCTCCCACACGTCGATGTACGGATGGCCCACCACCAGGACGTTCGCGTCCGTGACGGAAGCCGCGATCCGGGACTCCTTCGAGCCCGGCACCAAGTGGTCGACCAGCACCCCCAGCCGCGCGTCCGGGCCCGGTGCGAAGGAGCGGACGATGGCGGGGAGGTCGTCGATGCCCTCCAGGTACTCCACCACCACGCCCTCGATCCGCAGGTCGTCGCCCCACACCCGCTCCACGAGCTCCGCGTCGTGGCGCCCCTCGACGTAGATGCGCCCGGCGCGCGCCACGCGCGCCCGCGCCCCCGGGACGGCGATCGAGCCGGAGGCCGTACGGGCCGGGCCCTGCGGCGCGTTCGTGGCCGCCGGGCGTACGAGGGTCACCACGCGCCCCTCCAGCAGGAAGCCGCGCGGCTCCATCGGGAAGACACGGTGCTTGCCGAAGCGGTCCTCCAGGGTGACGGTGAGCCCCTGCGCCGTCTTCTCGCAGCGGATCACCGCCCCGCAGAAGCCGGTGGCGACCTCCTCGACCACGAGATCCGGCTCGGCGGGCACCTCGGGCGCGGGCTGCTGACGCTTCCACGGAGGGGTGAGATCAGGGCCGTATTGTCTGCTGCGCATGCGGGCCATTGTGGATCAAGATCGGGAAGCCGCGCCGCGCCTCACGACACGCTGAACCGCGCCGCCAGCGCGTCACGTTGCTCCCGCACGAACGCCGCGTCCACCACCGCCCCGTGCCCCGGGACGTACACCGCGTCCTCACCCCCCAGCGCCAGCAGCCGGTCCAGCGCCGCCGGCCACTGCCGGGGCAGCGCGTCCGGGCCCGCCTGCGGGTCGCCCGACTCCTCGACCAGGTCACCGCAGAAGACGACCTCCGGCGCCCCGCCCGAAGGGGCCACCAGCACGGCCAGGTCGTGCGCCGTGTGGCCGGGACCCACATTGGCCAGCAGCGCCTGCCGCCCGCCGCCGAGGTCGAGCGTGAGCTCGCCGGAGACCGGATGGCCGGGCCGTACGAGCAGGTCCGCGGCCTCGGCGGCGGCCGCCGGGTCGGCGCCGTGCCGTACGGCGTCCCGCGCCAGCTCCTCCCGCTCGCGCGCGAGGACGTCGGCGAGCCCCACCGCGCCGTACACCCGCGCTTTTGGGAACGCCGCCGTGCCGAAGACGTGGTCGAAGTGGGGATGCGTCAGAGCGATGTGTGTCACGTCACGGCCGAAGAGCTCCCGCGCCTCCCGCCGGACCTCCGCGCCCTCGCGTAGCGTCGCCCCGGTATCGACGAGCAGGACGGCCGACGGGCCCGCGATCACCCCGATCGTGGCGTCCCACACGGGCATTCTGCGACGCGCGACCCCTGGCGCGAGCCGTTCCCAACGGGCTGTCCCCTCATGGCTCTCCATACCCGGACGCTAGCCGGAGCGCGGTACGGTTGCCCGCCCGGCGGGCGTGCGGCGGCGGTGTGTGCGGGCGCACGGCGGGACCGCTCTTGCCCTCGCCGCGGTGCACGGCCGTACACTGGCTGAAGGGATCTGGCACTCGTGACCATGGAGTGCCAGGGAAGGACCCCGTAAGACGGCTGGACTGGAGGTGCGCGGTGCTGAGCGAACGCAGGCTCGAAGTGTTGCGCGCCATCGTCCAGGACTATGTGGGGACCGAGGAGCCCGTCGGCTCCAAGGCCCTCACCGAGCGGCACCGCCTCGGCGTGTCCCCGGCGACCGTGCGCAACGACATGGCCGCCCTGGAGGACGAGGGCTTTATCGCCCAGCCGCACACGAGCGCCGGCCGCATCCCGACCGACAAGGGCTACCGCCTCTTCGTCGACAAGCTCGCGGGCGTCAAGCCCCTGTCGACGCCGGAGCGGCGCGCCATCCACAACTTCCTCGACGGCGCCGTCGACCTCGACGACGTCGTGGGCCGTACGGTGCGGCTGCTCGCGCAGCTGACCCGGCAGGTGGCGGTGGTGCAGTATCCCTCGCTGACCCGCTCGACCGTGCGACACGTGGAGCTGCTCTCGCTGGCCCCCGCACGGGTGATGCTGGTGCTGATCACGGACACCGGCCGGGTCGAGCAGCGCATGGTCGACTGCCCGGCGCCGATCGGCGAGACCTCGCTCGCGGATCTCCGCGCGCGGCTCAACAGCCGGGTCGTCGGCCGCCGGTTCGCGGATGTGCCCCAGCTCGTGCAGGACCTCACCGAGTCCTTCGAGCAGGAGGACCGAGGAACCGTTTCCACGGTCCTCGCGACCCTGCTGGAGACCCTGGTCGAGGAGACCGAGGAGCGGCTGATGATCGGCGGCACCGCCAATCTCACCCGCTTCGGGCACGACTTCCCTCTGACGATCCGGCCGGTGCTGGAGGCGTTGGAGGAGCAGGTGGTGCTGCTCAAGCTGCTCGGCGAGGCCAAGGACTCGGGCATGACCGTGCGAATCGGTCATGAGAATGCTCACGAGGGCCTGAACTCCACATCGGTCGTCGCCGTCGGCTACGGTTCGGGCGACGAGGCAGTCGCCAAACTCGGCGTGGTCGGACCGACCCGCATGGACTACCCCGGAACGATGGGAGCGGTACGCGCAGTGGCACGTTACGTCGGACAGATCCTGGCGGAGTCGTAAGTGGCCACGGACTACTACGCGGTCCTGGGCGTACGGCGTGATGCCTCGCAGGACGAGATCAAGAAGGCATTCCGCCGCCTCGCCCGTGAGCTGCACCCGGATGTGAACCCGGACCCGAAGACCCAGGAGCGGTTCAAGGAGATCAACGCCGCTTACGAGGTGCTCTCGGACCCGCAGAAGAAGCAGGTCTACGACCTCGGTGGCGACCCGCTCTCCGCGAACGGCGGCGGCGGGGGTGGCGCCGGCGGCTTCGGCGCGGGCTTCGGCAACTTCTCCGACATCATGGACGCCTTCTTCGGCCAGGCGTCGCAGCGCGGTCCGCGCTCGCGCACCCGCCGTGGCCAGGACGCCATGATCCGGCTCGAAGTCAGCCTCAGCGAGGCCGCGTTCGGCACGACCAAGGAGATCCAGGTCGACACCGCCGTCGTCTGCACCACGTGCAGCGGCGAGGGCGCGGCCCCCGGCACCTCCGCGCAGACCTGTGACATGTGCCGCGGCCGCGGTGAGGTCTCGCAGGTCACCCGGTCCTTCCTCGGCCAGGTCATGACCTCGCGGCCCTGCCCGCAGTGCCAGGGCTTCGGCACTGTGGTGCCGACCCCGTGCCCGGAGTGCGCCGGCGACGGCCGCGTCCGGTCGCGCCGCACCCTGACGGTCAAGATCCCGGCCGGTGTCGACAACGGCACCCGCATCCAGCTGGCGGGCGAGGGCGAGGTCGGCCCCGGCGGCGGCCCCGCCGGCGACCTCTACGTGGAGATCCACGAGACGGCGCACCCGACCTTCCAGCGGCGCGGCGACGATCTGCACTGCACGGTCACCATCCCGATGACGGCGGCGGCCCTCGGCACGAAGGTGCCGCTGGAGACCCTGGACGGCGTCGAGGAGATCGACATCCGCCCGGGCACGCAGTCCGGCCAGTCGATCCCGCTGCACCAGCGCGGCGTCACGCACCTGCGGGGCGGTGGCCGTGGTGACCTCGTGGTCCACGTCGAGGTGATCACGCCCAACAAGCTCGACCCCCAGCAGGAGGACCTCCTCCGCCAGCTGGCGAAGCTGCGCGGCGAGGAACGCCCGATGGGCGAGTTCAAGCCGGGGCAGCAGGGGTTGTTCTCGCGGTTGAAGGATGCGTTCAACGGTCGGTAGGCGCTGGGCCGGGGGTCCGGGGGTTGTCCCCCGGGCGGGCACAGTAAGCCGGGGCAGCAGGGGTTGTTCTCGCGGTTGAAGGATGCGTTCAACGGGCGATAGGCGGCGCGAACCACGTACGGACGGGCTTGAGGGTGCGGACTGACCGCAACCCTTCAAGCCCGTCCGGCGTTTGAGGGTGCGGACTGACCGCAACCCCTCAAGCCCGTCCGGCGTTTGAGGACGCGGCCGCAGGCCGCTCCCGCCGCAGACGGCAGCTGAGCTCGGCCGGCAGCCCGCCCGCCGGGGCCACCGCGGCACCTGAGCTCAGCCGTTAGCCCGCCCGCCGGGGCCACCCGCGCCACCGACCTCAGCCGACAGCCCGCCCGCCGGGGCGCACCGCGTGTGACACGATGTGGTCATGGCCATCGACACCCGGGGTGACGCCGTGCTGACGGACCTGCTCCGGCACCCCATCGTGCAAGCCCCCATGGCCGGCGGCGCCTCCGGCCCGCCGCTCGCCGCCGCCGTCTGCGAGGCCGGTGGCCTCGGATCGCTGGCGGCGGGCTACAAGACCCCGGCCGCGATGTACGAGGAGATCAAGCAGCTCCGCGCGTGCACGGCCGCACCCTTCGGCGTGAACCTGTTCATGCCGCAGCCCCCCGCCGCCGACCCGGCCGCCGTCGAGGTCTACGCCGAGCAGCTCGCGGGCGAGGCCACCTGGTACGAGACGCCGCTCGGCGACTGGTGCCAGGGCAGCGACGACGCCTACGAGGCGAAGCTCGCGATCCTCCTCGACGACCCCGTCCCGCTGGTCTCCTTCACCTTCGGCTGCCCGTCCGCCGCCGCCCTGGAAGCACTGGCCAAGGCCGGTACGGTCACCGTCGTCACCGTCACCACCGCCGCCGAGGCGCGGGCCGCCGAGCTGGCGGGCGCGGACGCGGTCTGCGTCCAGGGCGTCGAGGCGGGCGGCCACCAGGGCACCCACCGCGACGACCCGCACCTGGACGGCGCGGGCGCGGGCGTCGGCCTGCTGGCGCTGCTGGCCGAGGTCCGCGAGGCCGTACGCATCCCCATGATCGCCGCGGGCGGCCTGATGCGCGGCGCCCAGATAGCCGCCGTGCTCGCCGCGGGCGCGAGCGCCGCGCAGCTGGGCACCGCGTTCCTGGTGTGCCCCGAGTCGGGCGCGCACACCGTGCACAAGCAGGCCCTGACCGACCCGCTGTTCGTCGGCACCGAACTCACCCGCGCCTTCTCCGGCCGCCCGGCCCGGGGCCTGGTGAACCGTTTCATCCGTGAGCACGGCCCGTACGCTCCCGCCGCCTATCCCCAGGTGCACTACCTGACGGCGGGGCTGCGCAAGGCGGCCGCGGCGGCGGGTGACCCGCAGGGCCTCAACCTGTGGGCAGGGCAGGGCCACCGGCTGGCCCGTGAGCTTCCGGCCGCGCGGCTGGTCGAGGTGCTCACCGCCGAACTGGACGCGGCACGGGCCGCGTTGGCGGGCGGCGGGGACGCGGGGGCAGGACCGGGGGGACGTGAAATGCGAGGGAGCGAGTCATGACAGCGCCGGTCTTCCTGGTCGAGGAGGATGCCCTCACGGGCGTCTTCCCCGGTACGGTCTTCCCGCTCGGCGGCCCCGAGGGGCGGCACGCCGTCTCCGTGCGGCGGCTGCGCGTGGGCGAGGAGATCGTGCTGACGGACGGCGCGGGCACGGGCGCGTTCGGCACCGTGGCCGCCGTCGAGGGCAAGGACCGTCTCGACGTCGCCGTCACCTCGGTCCGCGCCGAACCCCTGCCGGAGCCGCACATCACCGTCGTCCAGGCCCTGCCGAAGGGCGACCGCGGCGAGCTCGCGGTCGAGACCATGACCGAGACGGGCGTGGACGCGATCGTCCCCTGGGCGGCCTCGCGCTGCATCACGCAGTGGAAGGGCGAGCGCGGCACGAAGGCCCTGGGCAAGTGGCGCGCCACGGCCCGCGAGGCGGGCAAGCAGTCCCGCCGCCTCCGCTTCCCGCCGGTGTCCGACCTGCTGACGACCAAGCAGGTCTGCACGCTGCTGGCCGACGCGGCGTTCGCGGCGGTCCTCCACGAGGAGGGCAGCAGCGCCCCGCTCGCCACGGCCGAACTCCCTCCCACGGGCAACATCGTCCTCGTGGTGGGCCCCGAGGGCGGCGTCTCCCCCGAAGAACTCACCGCCTTCGCGGAAGCGGGCGCGAAGCCGTACCGCTTGGGCCCGAGCGTCCTCCGCACCTCGACGGCGGGCACGGCCGCGACGGCACTGCTGCTGGGACGGACGGGGCGTTGGTCGTAGGGCGAACGGCTCCGGACTTCGTCAAGCCCGCTCAGACCGCAGAAGTCATCCCCCAAGGAATCGTCCGCCAAGGGCTTCGCGGTTCCGACAGCAGGATGCGGTGGGGATCGAGTGCCTGCGCGTACCACTCGCCGAATTCCTCCGTGTCGAACCGGAGCACGCGTCCCAGGGCGTAACCGGCGGAGAAGTCCTCCCAGGAGTCGTACGCCTCGCGGCACAGTTCGCCCGCGCGCAGGATCGATGACTCCGCCGTCTCGGCGGGGCAGAGGCGGGCGCTCAGGCCCCAGCGGGCGAAGCTGACCGCGCGGCCGTAGTCGTAGCCGACGGCGCTGCGGACGACGCCGTCCGGTGGCAGGAGGCCGTCGGCGCGGAAGCGGGACTCGTAGCGCAGGATGCGGCCTATCAGCTCCTGGACCACCGCGTTCGCCTCGGCCGGCGCGTCCATGTCGGTGAGTACGGCGGTGCAGGCGCGACGCCAGAGGTCCGCGTCGACCGTGCCGGAGTTCGCCCTCGCGAGCTCCTGGCGGATGTCGAGGGTGAATTCGGGTTCCGGCGGGCTGTTGCGTCCGGCCAGCAGCGCGTCCATCTGCTTCTGCCAGTCCTGGGCGGTGACCGTGCCCCACGACTCCCGCAGGAGGCTGACTTCCTGGGCGTAGTCGTCGTAGACGTCGCCCACTTCGTTCCACAGCACGCCGTTGGCGACGGACAGGTGCGCGCCACAGGCCAGCGCGTGGGCGAGCTGGCCCGTGCGCGGGCCCGCCTGTGTGGTGAGCAGGCGGGTGGGGCGGGTGCCGGCGGGGAGCTTCGCGGTCTCCTCCCTCGCGATGGTTCTCCACCGGCGCCGGTCCAGGACGCCCGCGGTCAGGCGCATGAAGGCCGGCGTGCCCGGGTTCACGTGCAAGGAGTAGCGGCGGCCGGGCCAGGTCTCCGCCAGTTCCGCCAGCGAGGTGCGGGCGACGACGAACCGGGCGCGCCGGGGGAGCCGTTCGCCCGCGGTCCGCATGACGAGGCACCAGGTTCCCTGGATGTCGTCGGCGGGGACGTACGCGCGGCGGCCGCTGTCCACGTGTTCCTTCGGGACGTAGTGGAACAGGTCCGCCGTCGCGAGGAGACGCAGATAGCCGGTCCGGTCGTGGTTGCCGGCCGCTTCTCGCAGGGCCCGCTCGATCTCCGTGGCGGGCCGCCAGGTGCGGGTCGAGGCCGCCGCGCGCGGCCGGGGGGAAGCTGTCACCGGTTGACTCTACCGACGGTCTCCCCGTGGCGTACGGCGAGGGCGGCGCTGTTCTCCGCCACGACTTCCGGACGAATTTCGACCCGAGAAGTCCGTAACTCCCAAGAGTTTTCCCAGGCTCGGGCAAGCGTCCCCCATGAGGGGGTTAAGAAAAGCCGCTGGTCATCACATGTTCACCTCGTGGCTCTACCCGCATAGACACCTTGAGTGGTGTCATGCCCACAACAGCCCGGATCGGCCGGGCCTCCTTGTGGAGGAGCCCCCCATGCGCTCTCCGTACAGACTCGCCGCCGCCTCGGCGTCGCTGGCGCTCGCCGTCAGCGGCGTCCTCGCCGCCGGCACCGCCCACGCCGCGCCGCACACCGCGGGCCTCGCCGCCTCGTGCAGCCAGTCCTACCTGCCGCTGCCCGACGCGAACTGCCAGCCCGGCGCGTACAACCCGGACGTCACGCAGGACACGATCGGCTCGACGATATGCGTGCCGGGCTGGACGAAGACCGTGCGCCCGCCCGTCTCGTACACCACGCCGCTGAAGATCAAGCAGATCGCGGAGTACGGCTACAGCGACACCAGCACCGCGGACTACGAGGAGGACCACCTCGTCCCCCTCGAACTCGGCGGCGCCCCGAAGGACCCCAAGAACCTCTGGCCCGAGCCCCGTTTCGGCGATGAGCCCGCGCAGAGCAAGGACACCGTCGAGAACCGGCTCAAGACCGCGGTCTGCGGCGGCGAGGTCACTCTCGACGCGGCGCGCGGCGCGATCGCCAAGAACTGGACCACCGCTCTGTCGGACCTCGGCCTCGAGTGAGGTCCCGGCCTGAGGTCCCGGCCTGAGGTCCCGGCCTGAGGTCCGGCCTGAGGCCGACGCCTGAGATTCCGGACCTGAGGCCAGGGCCCGGGATTCCCGGCCGAGGCCCGCGCCCGGGAAGGCGTGAGAAGGCCGGTGCCACCGCGTGCCCACCACCCCCACCCGAATCAACGTGCGATTATGTGACGCTGAGCGAGCGTCATCCCTCGGCCGATGGCGTCGCGTACCGATGGCGGCGCATACCGGTGGGGGAGGCTAGCGATGGGCGCGAGCCCGAGCGGCGACGGCAAGGTCCTGGACATCAAGACGGCGGACCTGAAGTCGGCGGCACCGGTCTTCCACGAGCAGAGCAAGCACCTGAGCGAGGCGCTCACCACGCTCGTCAAGACGCTCGACGGGCTCGGCAAGCCGTGGGGCGAGGACGACGCGGGCAAGGAGTTCGAAGGCTTCTACAGCCCTCAGCAGAAGGCGATCGAGAGCGCGACCGGCACCCTCGTCCTCGGCCTGGTCAGCATCCACGAAGCGCTCACCGACATGTCGGACGGCCACGTCGACAACGACGAGCTGGTCGCCGGGATGTTCACCAAGAAGGGCGTCGCGGCCACCGACCCCCACGCCAAGGGCGCGAAGTGAGCGTCGCCGACGAGGCCAAGCACGTCCTCGAGAAGCTGGGCCTGAAGTGGCCCGACGGCGACCCGGGCAAGCTGCGCAAGGCCGCCGACGCCTGGAACGCCTTCGCCGACAGCGTCGACAAGGTTCGCACGCCCGTCAACAACGCCGCCCAGACGCTCATCCACAACAACAAGGGTGAGGCGATCGACGCCTTCGAGACCTTCTGGTCCCGCTACGCGGGCAAGGGGGACAAGGGCTGGCTGACCGACATCCCCAAGGCCGCCCGCGAGCTGGCCAAGGCGCTGGAGAAGCTGGCCCACGCCATCGACGACGCCGTCGACAAGCTGTGGACCAAGATCGGCATCGAGGCCGGTGTCATCCTGGCGGGCGTCGGCCTGGCCTGGCTCACCGCCGGCCTCTCGACGGCGGCGTCGGCGGCCGCGGCCACGGCGGTCATCGAGCTCGGCACCGCCGTGGGCGTCGCCATCTCCACCGTGGTCGCCGAGGTCGCCGCGACGACCCTCGTCATGGCCGCCTTCGCGGGCGTCGAGTCCGTCACCGTCGACCTGGCCGTCGCCCAGCCGATGAAGATCAGCGCCGGGCTGCAGCACGGCGTGAGCCTGGACGAGGTCAACAACGCCGCCAAGGACGGCATGCTCTACGGCGGCCTGTTCGGCGGCCTCGGCGGCATGGCGCGCAACAGCGTGGAGATCGGCAACGCCGGCCGGAACTTCCTCCTCCGGGGCGCCCGCCCCAATCTGATCGACGAAGAGGCGGCCGCCGCCCGCTCCACGGAAAGCCTCAAGTGCGTCGGCGACCCGATCGACGTCGCCACCGGCGCCATGCTGCTGCCGCAGACGGACGTCACCCTGCCCGGCGCGCTCCCGCTGGCCGTCGAGCGCACCCATCTGTCCACGTACCGCGCGGGCGGCTGGTTCGGCCCGACCTGGGCCTCGACGCTCGACGAGCGGGTCCAGCTCGACGCCGACGGCGTGGTCTACGCCGCCGCCGACGGCATGCGCCTGGTCTACCCCGTGCCCACGCCGGGCGAGCCCGTCCTGCCGGCCAAGGGGCCGCGCTGGCCGCTGACCTGGGACGGCATACCCGACGGCGTCATGACCGTCGTCGATCCTGCCACCGGCGTCGTACGGACCTTCGGCGGGCTCGCCCCCACTGACGTCCCCGGCGCGGTCCAGCTGCCGCTGACCGAGCTGTCCGACCGCAACGGCGCGCGGATCGATATCGAGCGCACCGCGACCGGCGTCCCCACCGCCCTCCGGCACTCCGGCGGCTACTACCTCGCCGTCGACACCGACGGCGCGCGCGTCACCGCCCTGCGCCTGCTGGACGAGGCGCCCTCGCCGTACGACCCGCCGGGTGCGCCCGGCCGGGGCACGGTCCTGGTCCGCTACGGCTACGACGACGCGGGAAACCTGACAGACGTCACCAACTCCAGTGGAAAACCACTGCGGTTCACCTACGACGCCGAGGGCAGGATCACCTCCTGGACCGACCGCAACGGCATGTCGTACGGCTATCACTACGACGCGCGCGGCCGGGTCGTGCGCACGGAAGGCACCGACGGCTTCCTCTCCGGCAGCCTCGCCTACGACGACGAGAACCGCGTCACGACCGTCACCGACTCGCTCGGTCGGCAGAGCACGTACCGGCACAACGCCGACTTCCGCGTGATCGAGGAGACCGACCCGCTCGGCCACACGACCCGCACGGAGTGGGAGCCGAGGGGCGAGCAGCCCCTCGCCGTCACCGACCCGCTGGGCCGCACGACGCGCTACGCGTACGACGAGGCCGGAAACCTCACCCGGGTCACGCTCCCCGACGGCACCACGGGCGCGGCCGTCCACAACGCCCACGGCCTGCCGACCGAGGTCACCGAGCCCGGCGGCGCGGTGTGGCGCCACGCGTACGACGAGCGCGGCAACCTCCTCGCCACCACGGATCCCCTCGGCGCGGAAACCCGTTACGGCTACGACGAGTCCGGCCACCTGGCCACCGTCACCGACGCCCTCGGCCACGCCCGCCGCGTCACCTGTAACGCGGCCGGGCTGCCGGTCGCCGTCACCGACCCCCTCGGGCACACCACCACCGTCAAGCGCGACGGTTTCGGCCGCATCACCGAGGCGACGGATCCGCTGGGGCACACGACCCGCACCGTCTGGACGCCGGAGGGCAAGCCGAGCAGGCGCGAGCACGCGGACGGCACGCACGAGACGTGGACCTGGGACGGCGAGGGCAACCTCCTCAGCCACACCGACCAGGCGGGCAACACGACCCGCCACATCACGGGTCACTTCGACCTCCCGGCGTCCCGCACGGACCCCGACGGCACGACGTACGCCTTCGCCTACGACACGGAGCTGCGGCTCACGGGCGTGACGAATCCGCAGGGTCTGACCTGGTCGTACGCCTATGACGAAGCGGGCCGGCTCGCCTCGGAGACGGACTTCAACGGCCGCACGCTGACGTACGAACACGACGTGGCGGGCGGGCTCGTGGCCCGCACGAACGGCGCGGGCGAGACGCTCCACTTCGCGCGGGACGCGCTGGGGCGCGTGGTGGAGCAGGGCGCCGCGACCTTCGTGTACGACGCGTCGGGCGGCCTGGTGCGGGCCGTCAACCCCGACGCGGAGGTCGTCCTCGAACGCGACGCGCTCGGCCGCGTGCTGTCCGAGACGGTCAACGGCCGCACGACTTCTTACGCGTACGACGCCCTGGGCCGCCGCACCCGGCGCGTCACCCCGTCCGGCGCCACCTCGGAATGGACGTACGACCCGGCGGGCCGGCCCGTGGAACTGCGCGGCGACGGCGGCACACTCACCTTCGCCTACGACGCGGCGGGCCGGGAGACGGAGCGGCGCCTGGGCGACGCGGCCGTGCTCACGCAGGAGTGGGACACGACCGACCGCCTGACGTCCCAGGTGATCACGGGCCCGGCCGCCCGCATCCTCCAGCACCGCACGTTCGCGTACCGCGAGGACGGCTACCTCACGGAGATCCGCGAACTCACCTCGGGCACGCGTCGTTTCGACCTGGACCGCACGGGCCGGGTCACCGCAGTGAACGCCCACGGCTGGAAGGAGACGTACGCGTACGACTCCGTCGGCAACCTCACCTACGCCAAGGCCCCGGCCCACGAGGCGCCGGGCGCCCGCGATTTCGAGGGCACGCTCATCCGCAGGGCGGGCCGCACGACGTACGAACACGACGCGCAGGGCCGCTTGACCCGCAGGTCACGCCGCCTTCTGAACGGCCGCACGCGCACGTGGACGTTCGAGTGGGACGCGGAGGACCGCCTGAGGGCGGCGGAGACGCCGGAGGGTGACCGGTGGGAGTACGCGTACGACGCGCTGGGCCGCCGGATATCGAAGCGGTGCGAGTCGGCCGGTGAAACGGTCTTCGCGTGGGACGGCACGAGGCTCTCGGAACAGACGACTCCGGGGGGCCGCACCACCACATGGGACTACGCCCCGGGCACGCATCGCCCCCTGACCCAAACGACGAGGCGGGCGGCTCGTGCGTCCACGATCCTGGATTTCGCGGAGGACCTGGCCCCGACGTTCCACGCGATCGTCACGGACGCGGTGGGAACGCCGACGGAATTGGTCACGCCGTCGGGCGAGTTGGCGTGGCAGCGGCGGACGTCTCTGTGGGGGACGAGCTTGCCGTCACCGCGGGGGGATGGGCTGGATTTCCCGTTGGGGTTTCCGGGGCAGTATCGCGATACGGAAACGGGGCTGAACTGCAACTACTTCCGGTATTACGACCCGGAGGTGGCGCGGTATACAGCCCCTGACCCTCTTGGTCTCGAACCCGATCCCAATCACCATGCATACGTAGCAAATCCGCATGTGGTCGGTGATCCGCTCGGGCTGGCGCCTTATGGTGTATCGGAATTGACACCCACCTCGGTAAGGTTTAGTCAGAATTCCGTCACTGAAGCTGATGAAATAATCAAGAGCATGGGGACGAAGGGGTGGAAGGGCGACCCGATCGACGTCGTGCGGATGCCGGATGGGAGGTTGACCTCCATCGACAACACCCGCGTGTTGGCGGCGCGGTATACCGATACGCCCATCCAGGCCCGGGTTCGCAGCTTTGACGACCCGCTCCCAGCGGATGTCATTGAGAGTGGAAGGTTCAACACCAAGAAGGCCACGCCCACTACTTGGGGCGAGGCAGTGCAAGCTAGAATTGGCAAGCAAAGCGCGGGCTACCGCAATGCATATCCAATGGGCTCGGACATTACGGGCTGGAAGGGAGACTGAGTTAAAGTGGATATTCTTTCATCGGCAGAGCTTCCGGGGGAGTTCGTCTATCCGGAAGAGTTTCTTCGGGCCATTGAGTCCGGGCTGGTCGGACTCGACCCTTGGTGGCTTCTGGAGGGGAAGGATCTGCGCGCTCGGGTTTCCGGGCTTCGTCAACGTTTTCCTGAGCGCCACCTCATGCCATTTGCCAGGCGCGAGGACAATGATGACGTCGCATGCTGGGACCTTGATAGTGGGACGGTCCGCGAGATTCACGATTTCACGACACCAGGACGGGAAAATCGGCGAGAATTCGCCACCTTCTACGACTGGTTGCGTGCGGCATTGGAAGATTTCATCGAGTTCGAGTGACATGCTGGTGTATGGGGAACGGACTTGAGGCCCCTGCCGGGTGTAGGAGGCTCTATCGCCCGACAGGATGGGCAATGAGGGCGCAGCCGCCAGCCCCGGCACCACCACGTGACGCCGGGGCCGGAACCAGTCGTAAGGCGTCAGCTACCGGCACACGCCGTGCGCCGTGCCCATGATTTGCGTCGTCTGCTTCGGGGTTATCGCGAGTTCCTTCATCGTCTTCTTGGCCTGGTCCGCGAGTGCCTGGCCGTGCGCCGCGCAGAACGCGTTGCCGTGGTCGACGAGCGCGTCGTCACTGATGCCGTCCAGATCCGAGTAGTTCGTCCGGATGATCCGGAGGTAGCCCGCGCGCAGCAAGCCCGTCAGCACGCGCGCTTCCGCCGGGCTGGGTGACGGGCTCTCGGAGGTGGCGGCGGGCGTCGGCGTCGGCGTCGCGGAGGCGCTCGCGTGGCTGTCGCCGGACGCGTCGCACGCAGTGACGCCGAGAGTCGTGACCGCGAGGCAGAGGGCGAGCATGGGCAGGCGCTTGTACATGGATCTCCTGGTACATAGGGAAGCAAGGGACAGTTTCTCCTATGTCCGATCTGCTCCGCGATGCGCATGGCGTCGAGGTGATCGCGAACAGCTCGTTTCCGAGCGCGGACCGGCTCGTTGAACCGGCGAAGTCGTCCCGAATGAGAGGAAAAGTTCTGTGCGCCGGATGAGTATCGCCCTGGCCGCGGCCCTTGTGATCGGTGGAGCGGGCGCCGCGCCGGCCGCTGCCGTGGCCCACTCGCAAGCCCGTGCCGACCAGCCGCCCTTCCCGTACGCGGACTGCATCAACGCCGCCAAGCAGAACAAAGAGAGCGCGGCCCATGCCAAGTGGCACTGCGACGAGTTGGTGAAGAAGGGCTGGATCAAGAAGCCCCTGGGCAATGAGGCGCAAGCGGCCAAGAAGTCGCCGGCCAAGAAGCCCGAAGCCAAGAAGCCTGAAGCCAAGAGGCCGGAGGCCGGGAAGCCGGAGGTCAGGAAGCCCCAGGCCAAGACGACGCACGCCAAGGGGCCGCACGCCAAGAGCCTGCATACCAAGAAGGCGCACACCAAGAGGCTGCGGGCGAAGAAGCCGCACACCAGGCACCCTCACGCCTGATCCGCCAGTATCGCCGCCGAGGTGGGCGGTGCGGACGACCGCCCACCTCGCGCGTTCTCACCAGGCTGGAAGCCCCCGAGGGCCTCTAGGAGCGAAGCAGCAGCATGCAGCCCGCGAGACTCATGACGGCCCCCACGGGAATCAGGACCGCACCCAGGAACCGGAGATAGCCCGCGGTCCCGAAGAAGGGGACGAAGACGGGGTCGAGGCGGCCGCTCGCCTGGTGAATGAGCTCCAGTTTCTTGTGATTCCGTGCGACTCTGCGCGTCACCGTGCCGCGCACGTTGAAAGCCTGGAGCACGCCGAAGACCACCACGGATATGCCGATCGCGACGAAGAGGACCGGAAGGAAAGCAGACATCGCGAGATCGTAGCCCGGGTTCCCCGACGGGCCGTGAGGGCCCCGTGGTTCAGACCCCGTCGGCCGCGACCAGCGCCCGCTCCCAGTGCTGGGTGTCGGCGTACTCCCGCATGGTCACGATCTTCCCGTCGCGTACGACGAAGACGCCGCTGTTCTTCTGGTCGTACGCCCGCCCGGTCTTCCCCGTCGCCCACGAATCCCATTCGACGAATACCTGCTCGCCCTCGCCGAAGATGTTGGTGACGCGCACGCCGATCTCCCGGTCGGGGTCGAGGTGGGCGAACGCGGTCGCCAGGAATCCGTCGATGACCTGGTCCCGCCCCTGCCAGGTCCCCGAAATCGGCAGGTCCCCGGCGTACCAGCAACTCCCGTCCTCCGCCCAGGAGTCGAGGATCGTCTGCTGATCACCGGCCGCCAGCGCCTCGAAGTAGCGCCGCACCACGTCCTTGGGTTCGCTGGTCATGTTCCCATCTCATTTCGTAGAAGCCGGGCTTTCCTTCTGCCCGGCCCCAAGTCAAGCCGCGCCCACGACACCGGCCAAGGCGCAATGCGCACACGCAGCGATCACGAATCGCGATCAATGCGCGACAATCGGCGGGTGGCGCGACGTACGAACCCCGACCGGTCCCTTGAGGAACTCGAAGACGACCGCTGGCCGGCTCCGGCGGCGGACGCGACTCGCCTTGTCGCGACGGTGCACGCGCTGCGGCGCCGGCCGATCGGCTCGCTGACCGTCGAGGATCTGCGCGTGCTCATCGGGCAGGACGTGGGGTTGCCCTACCTTCTGCCGGTGGCGATGAGCGTGCTGAGGGAGGATCCGCTCGCGGAAGGCGACATGTACGAAGGCGACCTTCTGGCTGCGGTCGTCACCAGAAAGCCGTTCGTATGGAGCGAATTCCCCGAGCTCGCGCGCGAACTTCGCGTGCTCGCCCCGAAGGCGGCCGCACTCTCTCCCGCCCTGCGGCCGGAGACCGACCGGTTCCTCGGCCAGGCGCCGGGCACTTCCACCGCCGGAAGACCTCAGGCCAGCGAGCCGCGCCCCTGATCCCGGCGGCGTGCCGCGCGCGCGATGTCCTCGCCCGTGACCGTGCCGACCAGCCGGCCGTCGTCCACGACGAGGATCGCCAGCCGCGCCGACGGAGTCGCGCGTTCCAGCACGCCGACGAGCTCGTCCTGCGGGGCCGCGACCGTGCACTGCGCGAGCGGGACGGCCACGTCACGGACGCGGACCTCGTCTCGCCGCGCCGCCGGGACCATCGCGAGCCGCAGCCGTTCGGCGAGGCCGCTCGGACGGCCCTCGAAGTCGATCAGTGGGACCGCGCGGCGGTCCGTCCGCGCCATGATCTCCGTCAGGAACTGCTGCACCGTGTGCCAGTCGGGCCCGGCGAGCGGTTCCGGCGTCATGACGTCCGCGATGCGTACGCCCTCCAACGCGTTCACGAGTACGGCCTGGCGGATCTCGGCGACCGCCGAGACGCTCACGAAGCCGCCGAGGAGCATCAGCCACAGCCCCGCGGTCGTCCCGTGCACGACCTCGAACCAGCCGACGACGATCAGCAGGAACCCGGCCGCCTGGCCGCAACGGCCGGCAATGCGCTGCGCCCGCGCCCGGTCACCGCCGCGCCACCACAATGCCGCCTGCAGGATCCGCCCGCCGTCCAGGGGCGCGGCCGGGAGCAGGTTGAACACACCCAGCAGCAGATTGGCCCACCCCGCCCAGACCAGCACGGCCGAGACCAGCGCCCAGTGCAGCGCGTGCCCGGCGCCGAAGCCGGCGGCCAGGACGATTCCGCCCAGCACCAGGCTGGCCAGCGGCCCCGCCGCCGACACGAAGAACTGCACGCGCGGCGTGGCCGCGCGCCCCAGCCGGGTGACCCCGCCCAGGCCCCAGACGGTGATGTCCTCCACCCGGATACCGGCCCTGCGGGCGGTCACCGCGTGCGCGGATTCGTGCAGCAGCAAGCTCGCCGTCAGCAGCACGGCGCCGGCCAGCCCGGCCGCGTCGTACGTCCCGGACGATCGCCCCGGTACCCACGCGGGGAGCGTGCCACCGGCGAGCCCCGTGCCGAGGAAAACGATCAATATGGGCGCACTCCAGTGAATCCGCAGCGGAATGCCGAAGATCCTGCCGAGGGGTAGAGAGCCGCCCATGTGCCTGTCCCGTCACCGCAGGGGCCTGCTGCTCCCCATTATCCGCCCGCTGGCGACGGGGCCGTTCAGCGGCTGAGTCTGCCGGTTTTTATGGCGGATATGAGGGGGCGGAGTCTGTGGGGGGAGGTGGTGAGGACCCTGTCTGGAGTGTCGCTTTCGCAGAGGAAGACCGCGTCGTCGCGGGTGGCCGCCAGATGAACGCAGGCGTCCCCTTCGCCGCTGAACGAGGACTTCTGCCAGCTGATGCCGGGGGGAGCGGTGGCCAGGTGCAGGCAGGTGGAGCCCGCCTCGCTGAACGAGGATTTCTGCCAGTGCAGTGGAGTCACGGTTGTTCCTTTCAGGTTTCTTTCGCGATGCGATGCATGAGGTCGCGTGACCTGGTGGGGTTGAGCGCGACCTCCTCCATGCGGCCGAGCGTGGCGCGGAACCTTTCCAAGCTGCTGGCCAGGTCGATGAGTTGCGTTCCATGGGCGACATCGAGGGTGGCCGTGTCGAGTTGGGGGACCGCGCCGTAGAAGTAGTCGACCCCGTGTCCGGAAACGGGGAAGGACGCTGCTGTGAATGGGATGACGACGACGGTCACGCTGGGCCGTTCGCTCATGGACAAGAGGTGCGCGAGCTGAGCGGTAGCCGTCTCCGGCCCGCCGAATCGCATTCTCAGAGCGGCCTCGTGGATGATGGCCGTATAGCGAGGAGGCTTGTCGCGGAAGAGAATCATCTGCCGCTTGACGCGATGCGATACGCGGTACTCCACTGCGTGGGGTGGCAGTGAGGGCACGAACTCCCGAAAGACCGCGCGGGCGTGCTCCGGAGTCTGCAGCAGGCCAGGGACCGTGATGGCCTGGGCGACGCGCAGCGCGGTGGCGTGGTGTTCGATCTCGGACAGCGCCAGCAAAGTCTCCGGGAGCTGATCCCGGTACTCCTCCCACCAGCCCCGCCTGCGCTCACCCGTCATCGCCGCAAGAGCTTCGATCAACGGCTGGTCCGAGCAGTCATAGGTGCGCGCCAGCGCCCGCACCCTGTCCGCGCTCACTCCGTACCGGCCGGCTTCGATGTTGCTGATGCGTGACTGGGTGACGCCGAATCGAGCCGCCGCTTCCGTCGCGGAAAGGTCCGCCCGCTCCCGCAGCCTTCGCAGTTCGGTCCCAAGTCGGCGCCTTCGTACGGTCGGTAGAGGTGTGCTCGGCGGCATCGTGCTCCTCTTGGTGCTCGCACACAGTGCGCTGTTGTCACTCGATCGGGTCCCGTGGACTGCTGCTCATGGATTACGGGGAATGTAGTCCATGAAGCGCGCTACCGTGTGAGCCACACCACTCCGCACCCGCTGTGCGCGCCGAAGTGGTCCAACTCCACCTCCCGCCAGGAGACTCCATGGCAACCGTAGCCAACCCGCAGCCCTGGACGTACACCCTCGAACTGTCGCGCGACCCCCGCGCCCCCGGAATCGCCCGTGCCACCCTGAAGTCCGTCCTCCACGGGCACGGCATGCCCGAACTCGCCGACACCGCCCAACTGTTGGCATCCGAGCTGGTCACGAACGCGTACGTGCACACCGAAGGCCCCTCCTCTATACGCGTGGACGGGGAGGAAGGGGATCACCTGCGGGTGAGCGTGTGGGACACCTGTCCGAGGGTTCCTGCGCTCTTCGGCGGGATCGCCTCCGGCGCGTGCGGCGGGCCGGAGTCCGCCAGTGGGCGGGGGCTGTGGTTCGTGCGGCTGTGGGCGAGCGCGTGGGGGAGCGACCGGGGGCACGCGGGCGGCAAGGTGCTGTGGTTCGAGCTGAGCCCCGAGGGGCGCCGCGTGCGCGAGAGCGCCTCGCCCGTCGGCTGCGGCGAGTGCGCCGGGCTGGAGGCCGTACGCCGGAAGACGGTCGCCTCGGGCGCCGCGCAGCGGGCCGTCGAGGAAGCGACGATCGCCGTCCGCAGGCACTTCCGCGACGCCCACCTCCTGAACGGAAGCATGTGGTGAGGAACTGCGCCCACCGCTGGACGCGCAGCGGAAGCACGTCGAGCTGCACCACCTGCGGAACCCACCGCTTCACCGACTACGCGTCCCTGCGCCCGCCGGGCCTCCCGCAATGGATCACCCCGAAATCCCGGCACCGCCAAGAAGCGGACCGCGCGGCGGCCTGGCACATGGCACAGTCAGCTCGCCGCGCACACCTCTCTATGATCACCAGGTGAAGTCGTCCCTCCGCCGGTGCCTGCCCGTGGTCGCGTCCTTGTCCGTCGCCGTCGGCTGTACGTCCGCCGACGGCACCGCGAGCGCGGAACCGGCCCCTTCGCCGTCGGGGAAGCAGGCCGCCTACTGCCGGGACCTGCACAAGGCGCTGCCCGCCAAGGTGAATGGCCTGAAGCGGCGAACCGGCGGCCCCGCTTCGGAGTTCACGGCGGCCTGGGGCGACCCGGCCATCACGTTGCGCTGCGGTGTGCGGCGGCCGCTGATCCTGACGCCCGGCTACAAGCGCTACCGCCCGGGGTCGGACACGTGGGAAGTCAACGGCGTCGAGTGGATGCCGGAGCAGCAGCCGGACGGCAGTGTCCGGTGCACGACGTCGAAGCGGGAGGCGTGGGTGGAGGTGACCGTACCGGAGAAGTTCACGGGCGAGGGCGGCGGCCTCGCGCTCTTCGAGGAGCTCTCGGACGCGGTCCGGAAGACGGTCCCGTACGGCGTGATCTAGAAGCCCGGTGCGCTGTCGGCATCTCGTCACCCACAAGCGTGAACCTGGCGGATCCGACATCCGATTGTCGGAACATACCGCTTCCATGGGGTTCGTCACTGAAAGACGCCGCGCGCACCCGGGGGAGCCGTATTGGATCGCCGCACCTTTCAGAGTCGGCTGCTCGCCCTGGGCGGGCTGACCGTTGCCGGGGCGCTGTTCGGGGTGCCGGAGGGAGTGGCTGAAGGGGAGCCGCGTCGGCGGTCGGTGGTGGAGGAGTATCAGCTGCCGTTCGCCGAGGAGACGCACGAGATCGTCAAACTGCCCGGCAGGCCGATGGTGTTGGTGTCGCAGATGTCCGACAGCCGTCTGGTGAAGCTGCGACTCGACCCGCGTACCGAACAGGTGACGGGCATCAGGGCGTTCCCCCTCGGGCCGTCGGACGCGCTGCTGCACGGACTGGCCGTCTCGGCGCGTCACCCCGGGAGGATCTGGGCCACGCACGAGGGCGGGAACCGGTTGCTCCTGGTCGACCCGAGGGCGGACGCACTCGACGCCGCGCCGCGCGTGGAGCGGGAGATCGACATCCCCGGCGGCGGCCGGGGGCCGCACTACGTCAATGAGTACGGCGACGTGCTGTGGGTGACGTTGAAGGGGAGCAACCAGGTGCTGGCCCTGGACCATACGCGTCCGGCACGGCACCGGCTCTTCGAAGCGGTGCCCCAGCCCATCTTCGCCGCCCGGCACCCGGTCAGCGGGGACTTCTACGTCAGCCAGGACAGCGCGAGTTCACTGCTGCGGATCGACCCGCGGAGCGGACGTACGTCGCAGATCCCGGTCCCGGCGGAGCGGGGCAGCACGCCGGTAGGTCTGATCAGCGGGCCCGGCGGCGTCTGGGTGGTGCTGCTCGGTACGGCGGAGACGGGGACCGGCACGTTCGGCCGGATCGACGAGGACGGGCAGATCCACTGGTACCGGCTGCGCGGTCCGCAGGGACATTCGGCGGGGCTGCTGCATCTGGCCTTCGACCCGCCGGGCACGGGGCGGGGGCCCGGCCTGTGGCTGCTGGGATCGTCGATCGTCTCCGACGCGGCGCGGGATCTCATCGTCCGGGTGCGGTTCGACGCGTCCTGGAAGCGGGTCGTCGGGGAGGAGTACGAGGCGCTGCCGACGCAGCGTTGCAAGGCGCACCGCTTGCTGCCGCTGGAGCGCGGCGTTCTCGCCACCGAGCTGACGACCGCCAGGGTGGCGCGGCTGACTGTTCCGGAGGAGCGCCGCTGAGCCGCGCGCCGGCTCATCGTCGTAGTGCCGCAGCGCCCGGGTCGTCACCCCGGACATCCGGGCCACCTCCGCGATCGGTCAGGCCGTTTGCCCTGCCTCCCATCGCCAGGCCGTCAAGGGGCCGTCGAGCGGGTGACGGCGGTGAGGGTGTGACGGAGGGTGGCGTCGCCCGGTGGGCGGTCGCGCCAGCGGGCGCCGATGTGGCCGTCGGGGCGGATGAGCAGCGCTCCGTGTGGGCGGAGGCCGCAGAGGTCGATGTGCTCGTGCGGAAGAGTCGCGACGCGCAGCGGCCAGGGCGTGGCGGCGGTGGCCTGTTGCTCCCAGTGGGCGGGAGCCGGGGTCAGGAGGGTGAACCACTCGCCGAAAGCGTCGAGCGTGGAGCTGCCGGGTGCGAGCCAGAGGTGTGGCATGCGATGGCCCGGCTCCGTGGTGGGGACGTAGTCCGTGCCTGTGTCGGGCGGCTCGGGCAGGGTGTCGCTGTCGGTGAGGACGGCGTCGGAGCGGTAGGCCACGCCGAGCACGAGCCCGAGTTGGGCGAAGTATGCCTCCGACCAGGGAAGTTCGATCCGGGCCGACGCCGCTTCGCCGGTTCGGAGCCGGTCGCCGCGTCGCTTCTGCACCTGGAGCATCAGCTGGGTGTTGGCCACTGCTTGGCGGAGAGTCCGGTGGGCGACCGGTTGTCGTTCCGCCTCGTAGGTGTCCAGCAGGCCCGGTCCGGCCCACCCGCGGAGAACGCCCGCCAGTTTCCAGCACAGGTTGTGCACATCGGCGATGCCGGCATTCATGCCCAGGCCGCCGATGATGGGGATCGCGTGCGCGGCATCGCCGGCCAGCAGGATCCGGCCGTGCCGGAAGCGTTCGGCGACGAACGCGTTCATCACCCAGTGCTGGACCCGCAGCACCTCGGCCCGTACCTCGGCGCAGGTACCGAGGGCGCGCGAGACGAGGCCGGGCCAGTCGGCGTGCGCGGGGTCCTCGGGTGTGGGGGCGAACCAGGCCCAGCCTCCCTCCGGGTAGAGCGGGAGGAACGAGCCGTGCGCGGTGACGTAGACCCCGGCGGGCCGGCGGGCGCACCAGCGGTCGAGATCGGCGTCGAACACGACGGTGGTGAAGTCCCCCAACGCCCCGGGGCCCGTGGTGCCGATTCCCAGCAGGCGCCGGACGGTGGAGTTCGCGCCATCGGCGGCGAGTGCGTAACGGGCACGGACACGGGTCTTGTCACCGCTGTGACGGTCGACGAGCAGGGCCACGATGCCGTCGGCCTCCTCGGCCAGATCGATCAGCTCGGACCCGAACCGCACCGGTGCGTCCGCCGCGGCGAGCAGGAGGGGTTCCAATCGGTCCTGCGAGGTGACCGCGCCGATCACGGGGCTCTCGGGTACCGGCGCGTCGACCCCGGCCATCGCCGCGGTGGCGAAGTCGCGGTCGTACAGGGTGTCGCGGAAGCGGATGCGGCCGTACTCCGGCGCGAACGCGACGGCGGTGATCCCGGCGGCCGTCCCGAGCCGGCGAAAGATCTCCATCGAGCGCACATTGACCAGCCGGGATCGCGGAAAGGGCGACAGCTCGCGGTGTTTCTCGACCAGCAATGCCCGCACGCCCCAGCGTTCCAGGAGCGCTCGGGCGGTGAGCCCGACCGGCCCGCCCCCGACGATCAATACCTCCGTACCGGCGTCTGCCACGGGCATGTCGAAGTCCTCCTGCTCGCCTCGGTCCGGCGGGGCACCCGGCGAGTGTGACAGGCGGGCGGGCGGCAGTCCGGTCGGCACACCCCCGCCATCCGGCGGATCGTCGGTGAGCCGGGGCGGCGGCACCCGCGGGCAGCGGGCGTACGGGAGCCGGTCGCGGTGAGGGCGCCGGCCCGCGGGACGTGACCGAAACCCACCCCCCGCCGCGCCCCCTCCCCGTCACGGACGACATGCTCGGAGGATGTCGCAGCTCCACACTCAGGATTACGAGCGCATGCTCGACCTCGTCGTCGCCGTTCTCGAGAACGACGACCCGGCGGCGTCAGGGCGGCTGATATCAGAGCATCTGCGCGACGCCTTCGACTGCGGGACGGTGATCTTCGCCGAGATCCGTACGGCGGAGCTGAGCGGGCGGGCGCTGGGGTGGGCGCCCGGGGCGATCGGGGAGTCGGCGAGTGATGTGATCCGGCGGCGCGTGCGGCAGAGTCATCCGCTCATCTCGTACATCGCGGCCGAGCAGTACAAGCCGGTGATCGTCAGCCAGATCTGCGACCGGTGGCGCCACTCCCAGTGGTACTCCGAGGCCCGCCGGGACTACGGCACGACCCAGCAGCTCGGGCTTCCGCTGCCGGGGGAGCCCGGGATCCTGCGTGCCGTCTCGCTGGGCCGGCTGGGGGACTTCAGCCCGCGTGAGCTCGCCTTCGCGCAGCGGATCCAGCCACTGCTCGTCAGCGCGCACCGGAACATGACGGAACAGCAGCGGCTGAGCGACGCGCTCGCGGCGGCCACCGGGCCGGCGCGGCCCGTCGAGAGCCACGGGCTGACGCCCCGCGAACTCACTGTCCTCGGGCTGCTCGCCGAGGGCCTCACCGCCGAGGCCATCGGCCGGCGCCTCACCATCTCCCCGCACACCGTCAACCGTCACCTGGAGAAGGTCTACCGCAAGCTCGGCACCAACAACCGCGTCTCCACCGTATCGCTGGCCCGCCGCTCCGGCCTCGTCATGTGACTGGGAAGACCTTCCTATGGCAGGGCCCCGGGGCCTTCGTCAGGCTCGACACCAGAGGTGGGGCAGCCGACGCCGACCGCGGGGGATTCGGCGTCGGCGGGCTCCTCCCACCGGTCAGCGGGACCGCTCCCGCACCCGGTCCACCCGGCGGATCTCGACCCGCGACGGCCCCTTGCCGAAGGAGGCGACGGGCGCGGAGTGCTTCAGGGCGGCGGCGACCGTGGGCAGCGACGGGGCGTCGCGGCGGACGGTCGGGGTCGTGACGACGTAGTCGACGTCCCGCCAGCCGTGCGGCAGGGACTTCGCCACGGCCGGATCGAGATCCGCCTTGTAGAACCAGACGGCACCCGTACGGGCCGGGTAGCCCGCGTGCACGAGGTCGAGCCAGACCGCGTCGTCGGTGAGCACGCGCGTACGCGCCGGGTCGGGCACCTTGTCCGGGTCCCGCAGCCAGGAAACCGCCGCGCGGTAAGGGCGGTTGACGTCGGCGGTCAGCTCGGTGCGCGTGCCCGCGTACCAGCGCGGACCGGCGTACGCGACCCCCGCCGCCGCCAGCAGCACGACGGCCGTCCAGCGCGCCGGATACCAGCGGCGGCAGAAGCCGGGGCGCGTACGCAGCAGCGCGCACGCGACCGCCGCGGCCACCCCGGTGAGGGTCAGGGCGAGGAAGGGCAGCGCCTGGATGACGTACATCGCGGGGAGGTAGCCGTTCGGCCGCAGGGCCACGGCCGCCAGCAGCAGCACGGCCACCGCGGGCCCCGCGAGCGCCCGGCCCGTGACGGAGCGGCGCACGCACACCAGCAGCAGGACCGCGGCGAGCAGCCCGCCCAGCGGCAGGGCCCGGTCGTAGTAGAGCCAGGAGTCCAGCACCCGGTGCGCCGCCGAACCGGGCGAGAGCAGGAAGCCCGAACCCGCCCGGCCCATCTGGTAGGTGACCCCCTCCACGAGCGACACATGGCCGGGGCCGGGCAGCAGTTCGTGGTTGAGCAGGGCGAACAGCGGATACGACAGGCCCGTCAGCGCGCATGCCAGCACCGCGCCGGTGACCGCGAACTTGCGCGTCGCGCGGTGGCTGTGCCGCCACAGCGTCAGCAGCAGCGCGGGCAGCACGATCAGAATCGTCTCCTTCGACAGCACCCCGGCCGCCGCCGCCAGGCCCGCCCCGAAGTGGTGCCACAGATGCCGCCGCGGGGAGGCCGCCAGGCAGAAGGCCAGCAGCATCCACATCACGGCGATGTTGTCGAGGAAGATCTGCCGCTGGAAGACGACGGACAGCGGCGACAGCCCGTAGAGCGCCATGGCCAGCCCCGCCGCCCAGTGCTGCAACCCCAGCCGCCGCCCCAGCACATACACCAGCACCGCGCTCACCGCCGCCACCAGCAGCATCGCGCAGCGCATCGGCGCGACCGACATCAGATCCGGCGCGACGACCGAGGGCACCCACGTCAGGACCGCGAGCTGGAGCCAGCCCACGGGCGGATGGTCGTACCAATACGTGTACGGCGCGAGCCCCTTGCCGTGCTGCACGGCCCACGCCTGCGCCAGATACGTCCCCTCGTCGTCGCTCAGCGAGGGATAACCCGTGATGCCGTGCCCCTGCACCAGCACGATCACGACGAGCAGCAGCCCGCACAGGACCAGGTCCGGCACCGACCGGCGCAGCCGCAGCACCGGTCTGACCACCACATACGGCCGCCGGAGCACGGGCGGTGGCCGGAAGGGGGTGACGGGCGGGGCGGCCGAGGCGGCAAGCGGGGTCAAGAAGCGACGTCCTCTCGGATCAGATGCGCGCCCACGTGCTGGGTCAGCTCCCACTCGTTGCGGCCCCGCTGCTCCCGCCAGACCGCGCGCAGGGCGGCCCCGGCGAGCAGCAGCTGGTAGCAGGGCCCGCCCGCGATCAGCTTGAAGTAGTGCCGCAGGCGTACGTGCAGCCCGTACTGCACACCGAAGTCGTGCAGCCCGACGACCTCGAAGACGAAGGTGACGAAGGCGGTGACGGCCGGCAGGAACGTCAGCACGGCGACCTCGACGGGGACGTGCAGGAGGAACGTCACCACGACGTTGAGCGGGATGATGACACCGGTGAACGCCTGCATGAACGGCGTCATCAGGGTGTAGCGGGCCAGCATCCGCTGCCCGAACGTGGGCAGCCGTCGCCAGTCCCGCTTGCGGTAGACCTGGAGGAAGCCCTGGTTCCACCGGGTGCGCTGCTTGAGCAGGCTCATCAGGGTGTCCGGCGTCTCCTCGCGGGTGACCATTTCCGAGTCGTACGCCACGACCACGCGCCGGCCCCTGCTGGAGAGCCGTACGCCCAGGTCGCAGTCCTCCGCCAGGCAGTCGGGGTCCCAGCCGCCCGCCTCGCGCAGCACGTCGGTGCGGACGAAGACGGTGTTGCCGCCCAGCGGGATGAAGCCCTTCTGCGCGTGCAGGTGCAGGCGGCTGCGGAACCAGAAGAAATACTCCAGGCAGTTGCGCAGGCTGTACCAGCTTGAGTGGAAGTTGATCAGCTGCACGCCGCCCTGCACCACGTCCGCGCCCGTCGCGCGGAAGGCGTGGTCGACGTGCGCGAGCAGCGCCGGGTGCACCTGGTCCTCGGCGTCGAAGACGCCGACGACGTGGCCGAGGCAGTGGGGGAGCGCGGTGTTCAGCGCCTTGGGCTTGTTCTTCTTCGCGTGCGTGTCGACGATCACGCGTACGTGCCCGGGAGCCGCGGCCGCCACGCGCTCGGCGACCGCCGCGGTCTCCGGGTCGTCGTGCCCGACGATCACCAGGATCTCGAAGCGGGTGTGCGTGGACTCCAGCAGCCGCCTGACGGTGTGTTCGAGCACGGCCTGTTCGTGCCGGGCGGGCAGCAGCAGCGAGAAGCTCAGGGCGGTGTCACCGCTGGGCTGCTCGAAACGGGTCGCCGCGAGCGTCTCGGGCGTGCGCCAGGCGTGCATCTGCCACCACAGCGTGAACGCGGCCATCCAGAACAACGTCAGGGACACGGCACCGACGACAACGGACGTGAGCAACGAAGTCCCCCCGCATCACCTTTTCGTGGCTCCCCATTCGCACGAGAGGGTACGGGCGGCGGGCGCGGGCGCGACGGGGAACGAGTGAAAGCGGACCCTCCGAACTGATGGGCGGTGAAAGGAAGTTGACTGACCGCCACCTGACCGCCATCTCGGCGCGGGCCCCACTTCCGCCCGGCGGCCGGGAGTGGGAAGCTGCCCTCTATGGGTGCATTGAGGCGCATTCGGAGCCGGCGGTCGCTGTGCGCTGCGGGAGTCGCGGCGCTCCTGGGACCGGCACTGGTGGCTCTCACCGGCTGCGAGCCGACCGGTGCCGGCGGCCTCGACGCGATCACCGTCGCCGTCACCACCGGCAAGCGGGCCACGGACGAGCTGAAGCGCGAAGGGTACGACGTGCGCTGGATCTCGTGCGCCGGAAAGGCGGAGGACGCGGGCGTCACGGACAAGGGGTCGCCCCGGCCGGTGTCGGCGGTCGGGGTCGACTGCGAGGGGCGGACCGGGGGTGGGGGGAAGATCATCGTTTTCGGGCGGATCACGGGGATTTCCGGGCAGGCGTGTGTGAAGGGGCGGATCACGGCGAAGGTGGACGGGCGGACGGTGTTCGTGGTGTCGGTGCTGGGGGATTGCTCCAGGGCGTCTTCCGGTGGGCCGTCTTCCGGTGGGGCCGGTGGGCCGACTCCTCCCGTCGGGCGGTCGGGGTCGCCTAGTTGCTCGCCCTCCGGGCGGGGGGTGTCGGCTCCGCCGACGCCGTCGGGTGTGCCGGGGAAGTAGGGTGCGGGTGCGGGTGCGTTGGAGCCTGCGGCGCTTTGTTCCCCCACCCCGCCCCTTCCCGAAACCGGGGCTCCGCCCCAGACCCCGCAACACGCTTCGCGCGTTGTCCTCAAACTCCCCCAGCTACCTCCCCCAGACTCCGTCCGGGGGTGCCCCCAGAGGTGCCCCCAACGGGCTGGATTGCGCACCCACCAGGCGCGGAAAAATGGCCCCACCGCTTCGACATACCCTGGGGCCATGTCCGAGTCACCGCTCATCATGAGTCTGCGTACCGCGGTCGAAGCCGCTCCCGACGACGTGCCCCTGCGCCTGCACCTCGCTCAGCTTCTGCTCGACGCGGGACTCGGTCAGGACGCCATCGCTCATGTCGCCGCCGCATTGCAGCGCGAACCCGGTAACACCGAGGCGCAGGCGCTGATGGCCCGCGCCGTCGCGCCCCCCGCTGCCGCGCCCGCCCCCGCGCCCGTGCCCGACGCGCCCGCCCCCACCTCGTACGACTGGAAGCGCGCCGAGAACGAGCTCTCCGACGTCGTGCCGCCCGCCTTCGTGCGGGAGGAGGAGGCGGCGGAGGTGCCGCACCCGCCGCTCGCCGCCGACGGTGACGACGCGGACGACGGGTCCCTGTGGGAGGTCGAGACCGGCAGCGTCAAGCTCGCGGACGTCGGCGGGATGTACGAGGTCAAGGAGCGCCTGGAGGCGGCCTTCCTCGCGCCCATGCGCAACCCCGAGCTGCGCAAGCTGTACGGCAAGAGCCTGCGCGGCGGCCTGCTGATGTACGGGCCGCCCGGCTGCGGCAAGACGTACATCGCGCGTGCCGTGGCGGGCGAGCTCGGCGCCCGCTTCATGTCCGTCAGCATCAGCGACGTCCTCGACATGTGGATCGGCAGCTCCGAGCGCAATCTGCGCCAGCTCTTCGAGACCGCCCGGCGCAACTCCCCGTGCGTGCTCTTCCTGGACGAGATCGACGCACTCGGCGCCAAGCGCAGCCAGGTCCGGCACACGGGCATGCGCAACACCGTCAACCAGCTCCTCACCGAGCTCGACGGCGTCAACGGCAGCGCCAACGAGGGCGTCTTCGTGCTCGCCGCCACCAACCACCCGTGGGACGTCGACACCGCGCTGCGCCGGCCGGGCCGGCTCGACCGGATGCTGCTCGTCCTGCCGCCCGACCAGCCCGCCCGCGAGGGCATCCTCCACCACCACCTCAAGGACCGGCCCGTCGCGGGCATCGACCTGGCGAAGCTGGCCAAGCGGACCGACGGCTTCTCGGGCGCGGACCTCCAGCACCTGTGCGAGTCGGCGGCCGAGCGCGCGCTGCTGGACTCCGTACGGACCGGCCGGGCCCGCATGATCGAGATGGCCGACCTGCTCGGCGCGCTCGACCACATACGCCCCTCGACCGGCCCGTGGTTCTCCTCGGCGCGCAACGTCGCGCAGTTCGCGAACGAGGGCGGTGCCTACGACGAGCTGCTCGCGTACCTGAAGCGGAAGAAGATGCTGTGAGCACCACCGCACCCGGCCTGGTGGACCGTGCCATGGCGCTCATGGAGGTCGGCCGCTACGAGCAGGCCGAGGAGACGCTCGGAAGACATCTGGCGCTGGAGCCGGACGACTCCCGGGCCTGGGAGCGCCTGGCCGTCTGCCGGTTCGAGGCCGGGGACTGGCAAGGCGCCTTGCGGGCCGCCGACGAGTCCCTGCGGGCGGACCCGGAGCAGGCGGACGCCCACCTGCGGCGGAGCGATGCCCTGCGGACCGCCGGCATGGCGTACGACGCGGTGGACGCCGCCCGCGAGGGCGTCCGGATGCTCCCGCAGGAGCCCATTCCACGGGTGGTGCTGTCGAAGGCGCTGCGCCTGCTGCCGGGCGGCGAGGGGGTCGGCGAGGCGTACGAGGCGGCCCTGGAGGCGATCCGGCTGAGCCCGGAGCTGGTCTCCGCCCACTTCGCGCTCTACATGGCGGCGTACTCCATGGGCCGCACGGACATCTGCGAGCAGGCCATGCGCCACGTGCTCACCTTCGACCCCGGCAACGGCGACGCCCGCAACAACCTCGCCGCCCTGGCCGCCGAGCGCCCCCACTCCGACCTCTACGAAGCCCTGGGCGACATCTCGGCGGCCCTCGCCGCCGACCCCAACTCCTCGTACGCCCACCACAACCTGCGGTTCATCACCGGCAAGCTGATGCGCCGCGCCTGCTGGCCCGCTCTCGCGTGCTTCGTCATCGCCATCTTCACGATGATCGTCACCGACACGTCGGAGCCCGGCCACAATCTGCCCCCGGCCATTCCGCTGCCCGCCCGGCTCGCCGGGATCGCCGCGATGGCCGCGGTCTGGACCGGCTGCCTGCTCCGGGTGCGGTACAAGATCCCGGCGCCCCTCCGCGGTTTCGTCACGCAACTGCCGCGCCGCAGCGTGCCCCTCGGCGCGATCGCCCTGGGCGCGGCGTGGTGCACCCTGATCTCGATCCTGCTTCTGACGGTCCGCCTGGATCCCCAGTGGCTGTTCGGCGTTTTCAACATCAGCGCGCTGGGCGGCCTCGGCGCGTGCATGGCCTTCGCGGCCAGGACGAAGCGGGGGAATGCGCGAAGGTAATATCCGCTGGGTATCAGCCGTCGAGATCCCAAGGAGCCACCGGTGGCGGGAGAACCGCAGGCCGACTGCCTGTTCTGCAAGATTGCCTCGGGGAAGGTCCCGGCGACCGTCGTCCGGGAGACAGACACGACGGTCGCGTTCCAGGACATCAACCCTCAGGCGCCCACGCACGTCCTGGTCATCCCCAAGGTGCACTACCCCGACGCCGCCTCCCTGGCCGCCGCGGAGCCGCAGGTCGCCGCCGACATACTGTGCGCGGCGGAGGAGGTGGCCTCGATGACCGGGATCAAGGAGACGGGCTTCCGGATCGTCTTCAACACCGGCGCGGGCGCGGGGCAGACCGTCTTCCACGCCCACGCCCACGTGCTCGGCGGCCGCTCCCTCAACTGGCCTCCCGGCTAGAGCGGGGCGACTCCCTTGTCCGTACGCGAGCTCGTCGTCCTGGGCACCGCCAGTCAGGTGCCCACCCGGCACCGGAACCACAACGGCTACGTCCTGCGCTGGGACGGCGAGGGCCTGCTCTTCGACCCCGGCGAGGGGACGCAGCGGCAGATGCTGCGGGCGGGTGTGGCCGCGCACGACCTCAACCGGATCTGCGTGACGCACTTCCACGGCGACCACTCGCTCGGGCTCGCCGGGGTCGTCCAGCGCATCAACCTCGACCGCGTGCCGCACCCGGTGACCGCGCACTACCCGCGCAGCGGGCAGCGCTTCTTCGACCGGCTGCGGTACGCCACGGCCTACCGCGAGACGGTGGAGCTGCACCAGGAGCCGGTGTCCGGCGAGGGCGCGGTGCTGGCCGAGACGCCGTCGTACGTCCTTCAGGCCCGCCGCCTCTCGCACCCCGTCGAGTCCTACGGCTACCGCCTCGTCGAGCCCGACGGCCGCCGGATACTGCCCGAGCGCCTGGCCGCGCACGGCATCACCGGCCCCGACGTGGGCCGCCTCCAGCGCGAGGGCGAGCTCGGCGGGGTCACCCTGGACGCGGTGAGCGAGGTGCGGCGCGGGCAGCGGTTCGCGTTCGTGATGGACACGCGCCTGTGCGACGGCGTGTACGCGCTGGCCGAGGGGTGCGACATGCTCGTCATCGAGTCGACGTTCCTGGACGAGGACGCCGCGCTGGCTGTCGACCACGGTCACTTGACGGCGGGTCAGGCAGGGGCTGTCGCCGCGGGGGCCGGGGTGCGGCATCTTGTGCTGACGCACTTCTCGCAGCGGTATGACGACCCGTCGGTCTTCGAGCGGCAGGCTCGGGCGGCGGGGTTCGCGGGTGAGGTTACGGTGGCGCGGGATCTTATGCGGGTGGCTGTGCCGCGGCGGGTGTGATTTTCCCCAGCCCCGCCCCTTCCCGGCTGCATCCAATCTGCGGCTCCGCCGCGTGGGGGGCGCTGCCCCAGACCCTGATGTGCGGGTCTGTCGGCTGAAGCGCAGCGCCTGCGGCGCTCGTCCTCAAACTCCCCCAGCTACCGCTGGGAGGTGCCCCCGGACGGAGTCTGGGGGAGGTAGCTGGGGGAGTTTGAGGACACCGCGCGGAGCGCGGTCAAGAGGGTCCGGGGTCTCCCAGGTTTCGGGAAGGGGCGGGGCTGGGGAACAAACCCCCCGCTACGGCAGGAAGTACATCGGGTTCGGCAGCTTGTACGTACGCTTCGCGTAGCCACCCGACAGGTCGCTGTACTGATCGCCGAAGTTGGCCACGATCTCATAGCCCTCGGACTCGATGTGCTTGCGCGTGCCCGACTTGTACTGCACCGTCGTGCAAGAGGAACCGCAGGGCAGATACGCCGGCGGCGTCTTCTTGTTCTTGAGGAAGAAGTGCGCGGGATCGGCGGCGGCCTTGTAGCCCGCGTTCTTGAGGTTGCGGACGCTCCAGTCGCGCTGGTGCTCGTCGCGGCCGGTGACGAAGAAGACCGTGATGCCCTTGGACTGCGCCCAGTTGACGAGCTGCGGCATGCCGAAGACGGGGGCCATGTCCGTGGACTTGAGGTAGGCGTCCTGCGAGGCGGGCGTGAAGTTGAAGCCCTGCTGGAGCTCGTAGTTGTAGGTCAGCAGGGTGGTGTCGTCGACGTCCAGCACGATGGCGGGCTTGGCGCCCTTCTTGCCGGACTTGTTCTTGACGACGTGCTCCAGCTGGGCCTTGGCCTTCTTCTGGATGTCCGCGACCTGCTTGGCGTAGTTGCTGTCGGGCGAGGCGTAGTGCTGGCCCTTCTTGTCCACGGTGTCGCCGTAGTACGCCTTGATCTTGTCGGTGACCTTGGTGAGGTTCGGGATCTCCTTGTCCGTGCGCGGAGCGGAGTGGTCGGCGGTGGCCGCGCCCGCGGCGTAGAGGCCGGTGCCGACGGCGACGGCGGCGGTGACCGCGGCGAGGCGGACGCGCTTGCGCTTGGACGTGAGGGAGGGCTGCACGAAGACTCCAGGTGAGCAGGGTGGGTGCAGCGCGAAACTAGAGGTTTGGCGGTTCTCGGTCAAGGGTAAACGGCGTGACATTTCTACGCGCGGAGATCCGTGACACGGACGGCGGGTCCCGGGCGGGGCCCGGCACCCGCCGGCTCAGACCGCTGTGGGCTCCTGCCGCAGGGCCTCCGGGCCCCAGCCGTGCGCCTTCGCGTTCTCCGTCGCGCGGTCCAGGATGCGCGCCGCGGCCGCCGGGGAGTCGACCAGCGGGTGCAGCACCAGGGCGCGCAGCGCGGCCGTACGGTCGTGCCGTACGGCCGCGTCGATCGCTGCCCGTTCGACGGCCTTGAGCTGGAGCATCAGCCCGAGTTGGTCGTCGCTCAGCGGGGCGCACGGCAGCGGTCTGGCGCCGTCGGCGCCCACCTCGCAGACCGTCTCGACGATGGCGTCGGGGTCCAGCGCCGGAACGGTCGTGCCGTTGGGCACGTTGAGGATCAGGCGCGTGCGCTCGTCCCGGGAGACCGCCCGCATCAGGGCGAGCGCCACCTGGTCGTAGCCGCCGCCCTCCAGGTCGCACGAGTCGCGCTGCCAGCCGCCGCTCGCGGCCCGGCTCTCGGCCATATAGGTCTCCTCGCGGCGCAGCCGGGTGCGCTCCCACAGGCGGTACGCCTGGTCGGGTGACTTGGCCGCCGCGTCGAAGAACCCGCCCTGCTGCTGGTCGAGGAACTCGCCGCGGGTCTCGACCGCCTCCAGGACCGAACGCAGGGTCTCGCGGCGGAAGTAGTAATAGTGCAGGTATTCGTTGGGCAGGGAGCCCAGGGCCTGGAGCAGTTGGGGGCCGAAGAGCTTGCCCTCCTCGAAGGAGGCGAGGGCCGTCTCGTTCGCCAGGAGTTCGGGGAGGAGATCCCTGTCGTTCACCTTCAACGAGCGCAGCCAGCCGAGGTGGTTGAGCCCCACGTAATCGAACGTCACTCCGTCGGGGTCGACGCCCGCGGCGCGCGCCGCGCGGCGCACCAGCCCCACGGGTGAATCGCAGATCCCGATGACCCGTTCGCCGAGGACCTGTGCCATCGCCTGGGTGACCATGCCCGCCGGATTGGTGAAGTTGATGACCCACGCGTCCGGGGCGACCTCCGCCACCCGTTCGGCGATGTGCAGGGCCACGGGGATCGTCCGCAGCCCGTAGAGCACGCCGCCCGCGCCCACCGTCTCCTGGCCCAGCACGCCCTCGCCGAGGGCGATCCGCTCGTCCCGTACGCGTCCGGCGGTGCCGCCCACCCGGATCGCGGAGAACACGAAGTCCGCACCGCTCAGCGCCTCGTCCAGGCCGCGGGCGATCCGCACCACCGGGGCGTCCGGCACGTCCGTCGCCTGCGCGGCAAGCACGGACGCGATCACCCGCAGCCGCATGGAGTCGGTGTCGTAGAGCACGAGTTCCGTGCAGCGGCCGGGAGTGCCGCGCCGCGCGTCGTCCAACAGGGCCCGGTGCACCAAGGGCACTCGGAAACCGCCACCGCCGAGAATCGTCAGCCTCATGGAACGGAACGTATCGCAGCATCGGGCAGACTGTCCGGACCCGCACCCGTGAGAGGAGCAGCGAGCGAGCATGACGATCATTTCGCCTCATGCGGCACCGCAGTCGGCTTTCCCCGGCGAGCGCTTGCAGGGAGGTGGGTGCGTGGAGGATCCGGCCGGAACGGCCGTGCCGGTCCTCGATCCGCTCGCGGAAGTGCGGGCCGAGGGCGATCCGGAGACCGACGTCTATCTGACCGGGACGGTCTTCCTCGACATCATCTTCACCGGCCTGGACTCCGCCCCCGTGCGCGGCACCGAGTCCTGGGCGCGCGGCATGGGGTCGAGCCCCGGCGGCATCGCCAACATGGCCACCGCCCTCGCCCGGCTGGGCCTGCGCACCTCGCTCGCCGCCGCCTTCGGTGACGACATGTACGGCGAATACTGCTGGGAGGCCCTCTCCCGCGGCGAGGGCATCGACCTCGGCCTCTCCCGCACGGTGCCCGGCTGGCACTCCCCGGTCACCGTCTCCATGGCCTACGAGGGCGAGCGGACGATGGTCTCCCACGGCCACGAGGCCCCGCCCCCCGAGGAGCCCGCCCCCGAGTGCCCGCCCCCGGCCCGCGCCGCCGTGGCCCTCCTGGTGCCCGGCCGGCAGGAGGAGTGGATCGGACACGCCGCCCGTCGCGGCAGCCGGGTCTTCGCCGACGTCGGCTGGGACGAGACCGGCCGCTGGGACCCCGCCGACCTCGCCGACCTGGAGCACTGCGAGGCGTTCCTGCCCAACGCCGAGGAGGCCATGCGCTACACCCGCACGGACTGCCCGCGCGCCGCCGCCCGCGCGCTGGCCGAGAAGGTGCCGGTCGCCGTCGTCACCATGGGGGAGAAGGGCGCCTACGCCGTCGACAGCGCCACGGGCGAGAGCGCCGAGGTGCCCGCCATCGCCGTCGAGGCGCTCGACCCCACCGGCGCGGGCGACGTCTTCGTCGCGGGCTTCGTCACCGGCACCCTCGCGGGCTGGCCGCTCGCCGACCGGCTCGCCTTCGCGGGCCTGACCGCCGCCCTGTCCGTACAGGAATTCGGAGGGTCACTGTCCGCGCCCGGCTGGGCGGAGATCGCCGCCTGGTGGAAGCACGCCCGGTCCTTCGACGACCAGCCCCCGGCCGCCCTGCGCCGCTACGCCTTCCTCGACGGCGTCCTGCCCGCCGCCGCCCGGCCCTGGCCGCTGCGCCGGGCGGTGCCCACGCTGGGCTTCCGCCAGCCGTAAATCCCCTCTGACCTGTCGGCCCCCCGTCGTACCCTGAAGACACAGCAGACAGACCCAGACGGACACGGAAAGAGGGATGAGCAGGCCCCAGAGCCGGCCCATGACTCAGACACCCACACAGCCGCAGGCGACCGCCCGGTTCACCGTCCCGGCCAAGCACCCCATGGTGACGGTCCTGGGCTCCGGGGACTCGCTCCTGCGCGTGATCGAGAAGGCCTTCCCCGGCACGGACATACACGTGCGGGGCAACGAGGTCAGCGCCACCGGGGAGCCACGCGAAGTCGCCCTCGTGCAGCGCCTGTTCGACGAGATGATGCTGGTGCTCCGCACGGGCGCGCCGATGACGGAGGACGCGGTGGAACGGTCGATCGCCATGCTTCGGGACGAAGAGGGTCAGGGGGAGACCCCCGCCGAGGTCCTCACGCAGAACATCCTCTCCAGCCGGGGCCGCACCATCCGCCCCAAGACGCTCAACCAGAAGCGCTATGTCGACGCCATCGACAAGCACACGGTCGTCTTCGGCATCGGCCCCGCGGGCACCGGAAAGACCTATCTGGCCATGGCCAAGGCGGTCCAGGCCCTGCAGTCCAAGCAGGTCAACCGGATCATCCTGACCCGCCCGGCCGTCGAGGCCGGCGAGCGCCTCGGCTTCCTGCCCGGCACGCTCTACGAGAAGATCGACCCGTATCTGCGCCCGCTCTACGACGCGCTGCACGACATGCTCGACCCCGACTCGATCCCGCGCCTGATGGCGGCGGGCACGATCGAGGTGGCGCCGCTGGCATATATGCGTGGCCGTACCTTGAATGACGCCTTCATCATCCTGGACGAGGCCCAGAACACCAGCCCCGAACAGATGAAGATGTTCCTCACCCGCCTCGGCTTCGACTCGAAGATCGTCATCACCGGTGACATCACCCAGGTCGACCTGCCGGGCGGCACCAAGAGTGGTCTGCGTCAGGTGCAGGAGATCCTCGAAGGCGTGGACGACGTCCACTTCTCGCGGCTCACCAGCAACGACGTGGTCCGGCACAAGCTGGTCGGCCGTATTGTCGACGCGTACGAGCAGTACGACAGCCGCAACGGAAAGTAAGTCGCGTAGACCCATGGCAATCGACGTCAACAACGAATCCGGCACGGACATCGACGAGCAGGCGGTCCTCGATGTCGCCCGCTACGCCCTCGCCCGGATGCGCATCCACCCGCTCTCCGAACTCTCGGTCATCGTTGTCGACGCCGAAGCCATGGAGCAGCTCCACATCCAGTGGATGGACCTCCCCGGCCCCACCGACGTGATGTCCTTCCCGATGGACGAGCTGCGCCCGCCCGCCAAGGACGACGACGAGCCCCCGCAGGGCCTGCTCGGCGACATCGTGCTCTGCCCGGAGGTCGCGCGGAAGCAGGGCCAGGAGGCGCCGACCAACCACTCCATGGACGAGGAGCTCCAGCTGCTCACCGTCCACGGCGTGCTCCACCTCCTCGGCTACGACCACGAGGAGCCCGAGGAGAAGGCCGAGATGTTCGGCCTCCAGGCCGCCATCATCGACGGCTGGCGTGCCGAGCGCGGGATCGAGGGGCCCTCCCCGGCTCCGACGTTCACGTGACCGGCCGGCTGATCGCGGTCGCGGTCCTGCTGCTCGTCGTCGCCTGGCTCGCCGCCTGCGCCGAGGCCGGCCTCGCCCGGACCACCCGGTTCCGGGCCGAGGAGGCCGTACGGTCGGGGCGGCGCGGCAGCGCCCGGCTGATGGCGGTGGCCGCCGACCCCACCCGCTATCTCAATGTGGCGCTGCTGGTGCGCGTCGCCTGCGAGATGGCGGCGGGCGTCGTCGTCACCTACGCCTGCCTGCGGGAGTTCGAGGCCACCTGGCAGGCGCTGACCGTCGCCATCGCGGTGATGGTGCTGGTCAGCTATGTGGCCGTCGGCGTCTCCCCGCGCACCATCGGTGCCCAGCACCCGCTGGGCACCGCCACGGCCGCCGCGTACGTCCTGCTGCCGCTCGCCCGGATCATGGGCCCGGTGCCGCAGCTGCTGATCCTCCTCGGCAACGCCTTCACCCCCGGCAAGGGCTTCCGCAAGGGCCCCTTCGCCTCCGAGGCGGAGCTGCGGGCGATGGTCGACCTCGCGGAGAAGGAGTCGCTCATCGAGGACGACGAGCGCCGCATGGTGCACTCCGTCTTCGAGCTCGGCGACACCCTCGTCCGCGAGGTGATGGTGCCCCGCACCGACCTCGTCGTCATCGAGCGCGGCAAGACGATCCGTCAGGCCCTGACGCTGGCACTGCGCTCCGGCTTCTCCCGGATACCGGTGACCGGCGAGAGCGAGGACGACATCGTCGGTGTCGTCTACCTCAAGGACCTCGCCCGCAAGACGCACATCAGCCGCGACGCGGAGTCCGAGCTGGTCTCGACGGCGATGCGGCCCGCCGTCTTCGTCCCCGACACCAAGAACGCCGGCGACCTGCTGCGCGAGATGCAGCAGCAGCGCAACCACTGCGCGGTCGTCATCGACGAGTACGGCGGCACGGCCGGCATCGTCACCATCGAGGACATCCTCGAGGAGATCGTCGGCGAGATCACCGACGAGTACGACCGCGAGCTGCCGCCCGTCGAGGAACTCGGCGACGCCCGCTACCGCGTCACCGCCCGCCTCGACATCGGCGACCTCGGCGAGCTCTATGGCTTGGCGCTGGACGACGAGGACGTCGAGACGGTGGGCGGGCTGCTGGCCAAGGCGCTGGGGCGCGTGCCGATCGCCGGCGCGGTGGCGGAGGTGGGGCTGGCGGATTACGGCCTCGCCGATGCGGCCGGGGGGATGCGGGCTCTGCGTCTCACCGCCGAGGCGGCGGCGGGGCGGCGGAACCGGATTGTGACGGTGCTGGTGGAGCCGGTGCGCTCGCCGCTGGGCGAGGGCTGATCGTCGCCTTGCGGCGGGCTTCTTTTCTTCCCCAGCCCCGCCCCTTCCCGAAACCGGGGAGACCCCGGACCCCCTGACCGCGCTGACGCGCGCTGTCCTCAAACGCCGGACGGGCTGGAAATCCAGCCCGTCCGGCGTTTGAGGACGCGGCCGCAGGCCGCTCCCGCCGCAGGCGGCAACGGACCTGAGGTTCGGGGTCTGGGGCAGCGCCCCCCACGCGGCGGAGCCGCACATCAGATGCAGCCGGGAAGGGGCGGGGTAGGGGAACAAGCCCGCCGCAGGCGTGGTCCGTCAGGACGAGACGTGGCGCCGTCGCAAACCGACCGCTACCAAGATCGCGACCACCGCGACAGCAACCGCATCCGCCCCCAACCCCAGCCGAATACCCCCCAGCGTCGAAGACGCGAAGGACGCTCCCCCGTCCCGCAGCGAAGCGATCCGCGCCGAGGACAGGGCGCTGAGCAGCGGGATGCCCAGGGTGAGGCCCACCTGCTGGGAGCTGGTGACCAGGCCCGTCGCCAGGCCCTGTTCGGTGTCCGGCAGGCCCGACGTCGCGGTGACGCCGTAGGCCACGATCGCCCACAGATGGCCGATGCAGGCGAGCGTCACCCCGGCCAGCGCCAGCCACGCGCCCGCCTGTCCGAGGCCCAGGCCCAGCAGGGTGGCGGTGAAGACCGCCTGGATGACCAGGCCCGTCACCAGCGTGTTGCGGGCACCCAGGCGGGCGATGACCTTCGGGGCGGTCATCCCGGCGAGGGCCGCGAAGACGCCCTGCACGCCGAAGACCAGGCCCGTGCGGAAGGGCGAGAGCTCCAGGACCTCCTGGAGGTAGAGGGTGAGCAGGAAGATGACCGCGCTCATCAGCGAGAAGGTGGCCAGCCCGCCCAGGTTCCCCCAGGCGACCGTCCGCCGGCGCAGCATCGGCAGCGACACCAGCGGCTCCGCGGCCCGCGACTCCACGGCCACGAAGGCGACGAGCAGGGCGATCCCGGCGATCAGGGCGGCGATCACGTCGATGCCGCCGAAGCCGCGCTGCGCGGCGGTCGACAGGGCGTAGATCAACGCGAGCAGACCGCCGGTCACGGTCACCGCGCCCGGGATGTCGACGCGCGGCCGCCGCGGGTGCCTGGACTCGGTCAGCAGACCGGGGGCGACGGCCAGGATGCCGATGCCGGCCACGCCCAGCAGGCCCATCGTGGAGCGCCAGCCCAGGGAGTCCGTCATCACGCCGCCGAGCACCATGCCGATGGTGTAGCCGAGGGAGAGCAGGGTGCCGCTGATGCCGAGCGCCTTCTCGCGCTGCGGACCCTCGGCGAAGGTGGTGGTCAGCAGGGACATGCCGGTCGGCACGATGACGGCCGAGCCCAGCCCCTGGAAGGCGCGCCCGAGGAGGAAGACCGCCGGGTTCCAGGCGAACGCGGCGAGCACGGAGGCCGCGGTGAAGAGCGCGAGCCCGGTCAGGAACAGCCTGCGCCGCCCGTAGCGGTCGGCGATCCGGCCGAAGAGCAGCAGGAAGCCGCCCGCGGGCAGCGCGCACGCGGTGACCGCCCACTGGAGATCGGCCTGCCCCATGCCCAGGTCGTCGCCGAGGACGGGCAGCGCCACGTTCAGGATGGAGAAGTCGAGCGCGATGATGAACTGCGCGGCGCACAGCACCAGCAGGATCATCTTCGCGCGGGTGGTCATGCGGTCGGCCGCCGGTGGCGGAGCGGTGGTCAGGGAAGGGGAGGTGTCGATCGCCATGGGCAACACCCTCCGGCGTCCGGAATACCCGTGGGGAGACTGTGCTTATGGTGGTGCCCGTACCACCAGGCGAGGGGGAGCCGTTGACAGCCGGGTCGATCGAAGCGCGGACCACACCGGACGGGGCACAAGGCCCCAAATCGCGACGCCGTCAGGAGCTGCGTGACTTCCTGATGAGCCGTCGGGCCAGGGTGAGCCCGGCCGACGTCGGCCTCCCCGACGGCGGCGCCCGGCGCCGCACCCCGGGGCTGCGCCGTGAGGAGGTGGCCGTGCTCGCCGGGGTCGGCGCGTCCTGGTACCAGTGGCTGGAGCAGGGGCGGGAGATCACCGTCTCCCCGCAGGTGCTCGACGCCGTCGCGCGCGTGCTGAGGCTGGCCGGCCCCGAGCGCCGCCACCTCTACGCCCTGGCCGGCCTGAACCCGCCGCTGCCGGAGTCGGAGTACGACGCGGAGTATCTGTGCGCGGGGCTGCACCGGCTCATCGACGCCTGGATGCCCTACCCGGCGCACATGATGGACCCGTACTGGAACATCGTCGCCTACAACGAGGCGGCCGGGGTGGTCATGGGCTTCCGCGAGGAGACCGTGCAGAACTGCCTGATGACGTTCTTCACCGACCCCGTCTACCGCGCGCGGGCCGCGAACTGGGACGACAACGCCCACCGCATCGTCGCCCAGTTCCGCTCCGCCTGGTCGGAGCGCCCCGACGACGAGGGCTTCCAGGTGATCGTCGACGAACTCTCCGGACAGAGCGAGGAGTTCGCCGGGCTCTGGGCACGCGGTGATGTGCACGAGGGCGGCCAGCTGGTCAAGGAGCTGGAGCACCCGCTGGTCGGCGCGCTGTACTTCGAGAGCACCCAGCTGCGCGTCCCGGCCCGCCCGGACCTGACGATCGTGCTGCACAACCCCGTGCCGGAGTCGGGCACGGCGGCGAAGGTCGAGTGGCTCACCTCGCCGGAGGGCCGCCGCGGGATGTACTCGGTCGCGGGCTGAGCCGTCCTCCGCACAGGTGGCGGGTGCCGCTCCCCGGAAGGCGCTGCATATGCTCGCGCGTATGACGGAGACGCTGGACCCCGAAGACCGCAAGATCATCACGCTGGCCCGCTCCGCGCGCGCCCGCAACGCCGTCCCCGAGGGCGCCGCCGTGCGCGACGAGACCGGCCGGACCTACGTCGCCGGGACCGTCGCGCTCGACTCGCTCGGGCTCAGCGCGCTGCGGACCGCCGTTGCGATGGCCGTGGCCAGCGGCGCGAAGTCGCTGGAGGCCGCCGCCGTCGTCTCCGAGGCCGACACCCTCCCCGACGAGGACCGCGCGGCCGTACGGGACCTGGGCGGACCGAAGACGCCCGTGCTGCTGGCGGGCCCGGACGGCACGCTGCGTACGACGCTCCTGGCGGGCTGACCGGGCGGCTCCGCCCGGGGCCGCGGGTCGTCACGGCCACCGCTGGTCGGCGGCCGTCGGGGGATCGGGGAGAATATCGAGTATGGATAGAGCCTCCTCCCCGTCCCAGGCCCCTCACCGCGCGGGCTTCGCGTGCTTCGTCGGCCGCCCCAACGCGGGCAAGTCGACCCTGACCAACGCACTGGTGGGGACGAAGGTCGCGATCACGTCCAACCGGCCGCAGACCACCCGCCACACCGTGCGCGGCATCGTGCACCGCCCCGACGCCCAGCTCGTGCTGGTGGACACCCCCGGCCTGCACAAGCCCCGGACCCTGCTCGGCGAGCGGCTGAACGACGTGGTGCGCACCACGTGGGCCGAGGTCGACGTGATCGGCTTCTGCCTGCCCGCCGACCAGAAGCTCGGCCCCGGCGACCGCTACATCGCCTCCGAGCTGGCCGGCATCAAGAAGACCCCCAAGGTCGCCATCGTCACCAAGACGGACCTGGTGGACTCCAAGGCGCTCGCGGAGCAGCTGATCGCGATCCACCAGCTGGGCGAGGAGCTCGGCATCGAGTGGGCGGAGATCATCCCGGTCTCGGCCGTCGGCGACAAGCAGGTGTCGCTGCTCGCCGATCTGCTGGTGCCGATGCTGCCGGAGAGCCCGCCGCTCTACCCCGAGGGCGATCTCACGGACGAGCCCGAGCAGATCATGGTCGCCGAGCTGATCCGTGAGGCGGCGCTGGAGGGCGTGCGCGACGAGCTGCCGCACTCGATCGCCGTCGTGGTCGAGGAGATGCTGCCGCGCGAGGACCGCCCGGCGAACAAGCCGCTGCTGGACATCCACGCGAACGTCTACATCGAGCGCCCCAGCCAGAAGGGGATCATCATCGGCCCCAAGGGCTCCCGGCTGAAGGAGGTCGGCATGAAGTCCCGCAAGCACATCGAGGCGCTCCTCGGTACCCCGGTCTACCTCGACCTGCATGTGAAGGTCGCCAAGGACTGGCAGCGCGATCCGAAGCAGCTTCGGAAGTTGGGGTTCTAGCTTCTGTCCGGGGGCTTCGCCCCCGGGCCCCTTTCGCGCCTATTGGGGTGCCTCTCGCGCCCCGCGCGGCTGCGGGTCTTCGCCGGTTGCTCGCGCAGTTCCCCGCACCCCTTTCAGGGGCGCCTCCCTACGCGCCCTCCTTCAGGACCAGCTGGATGAGTTCCCTCTGGTCGTGCGTGAGGTGGGGGTCCGCGAGGCGGACCGAGCGGCTGTCCACGGTGATCTCGTAGTGGAAGCCGTCCGGGACGCCCCGCCCGGGGTCCTCGGGGCCGGGGGCCAGGGCCCGGTGGGCCAGGGCCTCCAGATGGGTCGCGTCGGGCCGGCAGCTGGTGTCCAGCTCGGCCCGACGCTCGATTCCGGTGAATCCGCCGGTCCGGGTGATGGCAATCCGCATATCGCCATCCTTACCCCGTGAAGCCGTCCTTACGAGGTGGGAACCCCCACCTGCGACCACGCCTTGAGAACGGCCGAAATCGCGTCCCCCTCGCCGTAGAGGCTCCGGGCCGTCGCCGCCGTCAGCCGCGCGAACTCCGCGAAATCGGCGTCGGAGGCCAGCTGTCCGCCGGTCAGCGTGGCGTACCAGATCTTCCCGGCCCGCTCCCAGGCATGGCCCCCGAGCGCGCTCGCCACCAGATAGAAGGCGTGGTTGGGAATGCCGGAGTTGGTGTGCACGCCGCCGTTGTCCCGCGAGGTCCGCACGTAGTCGTCCATGGTGGCGGGCTGCGGGTCCTTGCCCAGCTGCGGGTCGTCGTAGGCCGTGCCGGGTGCCTTCATGGAGCGCAGTGCCGTGCCGTGGATGTGCGGGCCCAGCAGCCCCTGGCCGATCAGCCAGTCGGCCTGGTCCGCGGTCTGCCCGAGCGCGTACTGCTTGATCAGCGAGCCGAAGACGTCCGAGAGGGACTCGTTGAGCGCGCCCGACTGGCCGTAATACTCCAGGTTGGCCGTGTACTGCGTCACGCCGTGGGTGAGCTCGTGGCCGATGACGTCCACCGAGACGGTGAAATCGCCGAACAGCCGTCCGTCGCCGTCCCCGAACACCATCTGGGTGCCGTCCCAGAAGGCGTTGTCGTAATTCGTGCCGTAATGGACGGTCGCATTCAGGGGGAGCCCGGCATCGTCGATGGAATGCCGGCCGTATGCCTTGAGGTAGAAGTCGAAGGTGGCGCCGAGCGCGGAATTCGCGCGGTTGACCGTGCCGTCCTTGGCGGGGCCGTCGCCTTCGGCGTGCACCTTTGTGCCGGGCGTCGTCTCCTGGTGCCCGGCGTCGAAGATCGTCCGCCGGGGGGTGTCGGAGGGGGTGCCCGCCGGTGCCGCGGCGCTGCCGAGGGCGGCGATGCGGCGGCGGGTGCGGTGGACGGAGTCGTGTTCGAGGGTGCGCCGGGCGGGCTCGTGGACCGTCGGGTCGTCCGATTCGGCGAGCCTGTCCAGGATGTGAGGAGGCACGATGGTGCAGAAAACCGGTTTCATGGCGGCAATGTGGCACCGGCCCTCCGGCTTGTCACTGCTTGGCGTCACGATTAATGAAATCGAGTGGTTGGCTATCATTTGAGGGACGGCAATTCCACATTCCCTCTCCGGCCTCCCCGGCCCCCGGCGGCCCATGGGACCCAGGGGTGATCGCGTCCCGCATGCTGATACGGGGGGTCCATGGCGCGGCGGGCTCGGCTATCGTGCTGAGCATCATGCGTTTCGGGCTGCTTCTCCTTAGCTGCCGCGGCGAGGGTCTGCAGTAGGCCGACTCCCTCCCCGCGGAGTTCGGTGTTGCGGTCACTTGCCGGTGACCCGCCCCGTCGGCCGCCCAGCGGACACACGAGGAGCCCCACGCAGATGCCCGAGCCCCGCACATCCGAGACCGCGGCCGTACGTCCCCCCACGCCCGTCACCGCCGCGACCGTGACCCAGCGCCCGTCGGGGATGCCGGTCCACAAATACCGGCCGTACGAGGCCGTCGACCTCCCCGGCCGCACCTGGCCCGACCGGCGGATCACCGCCGCCCCCCGCTGGCTCTCCACCGACCTGCGCGACGGCAACCAGGCGCTGATCGACCCGATGTCCCCGGCCCGCAAGCGCGAGATGTTCGACCTGCTGGTGCGCATGGGCTACAAGGAGATCGAGGTCGGCTTCCCCTCCTCCGGCGCCACCGACTTCGACTTCGTGCGCTCGATCATCGAGGACGGCGCGATCCCCGAGGACGTGACGATCTCCGTCCTCACCCAGGCGCGCGAGGAGCTGATCGAGCGGACCGTGGAGTCGCTGCGCGGCGCCCACCGCGCGACCGTCCACCTCTACAACGCCACCGCGCCCGTCTTCCGCCGGGTGGTCTTCCGCGGCTCCCGCGAGCAGGTCAAGCAGATCGCGGTGGACGGCACCCGGCTGGTCGTGGAGTACGCCGAGAAGATCCTGGGCGACGACACGGTCTTCGGCTATCAGTACAGCCCCGAGATCTTCACCGACACCGAGCTGGACTTCGCGCTGGAGGTCTGCGAGGGCGTCATGGACGTCTGGCAGCCCGAGGCCGGGCGGGAGATCATCCTCAATCTGCCGGCCACGGTGGAGCGGTCCACCCCCAGCACCCACGCCGACCGCTTCGAATGGATGTCGCGGCACCTGTCCCGGCGCGAGCACATCTGCCTCTCCGTGCACCCCCACAACGACCGGGGCACGGCCGTCGCCGCCGCCGAGCTGGCGGTCATGGCGGGCGCGGACCGTGTCGAGGGCTGCCTCTTCGGCCAGGGCGAGCGCACCGGCAACGTCGACCTGGTCACCCTGGGCATGAACCTCTTCTCCCAGGGCGTCGACCCGCAGATCGACTTCTCGCAGATCGACGAGGTCCGCCGCACCGCCGAATACTGCAACCAGATGGAGGTCCACCCGCGCCACCCCTACGCGGGCGACCTGGTCTACACCGCCTTCTCCGGCTCCCACCAGGACGCCATCAAGAAGGGCTTCGAGGCGATGGAGGCCACCGCTGCCGCCGCCGGGAAGACCGTGGACGACATCGAGTGGGCCGTCCCCTACCTGCCCATCGACCCCAAGGACGTCGGACGCTCGTACGAGGCGGTCATCCGCGTCAACTCGCAGTCCGGCAAGGGCGGCATCGCCTACGTCCTGAAGAACGACCACAAGCTGGACCTGCCGCGCCGGATGCAGATCGAGTTCTCCCGGATCATCCAGGCGAAGACCGACGCCGAGGGCGGCGAGGTCACCCCGCAGGAGATCTGGTCGGTCTTCCAGGACGAGTACCTGCCCACCGAGGACAACCCCTGGGGCCGGATCGCCCTGCGCTCCCACCAGACCTCGACCACCAGCGAGGGCACCGACGCCCTCACCGTCGAGGCGGTCGTGGACGGCGTGGACACCGTGCTGACGGGCACGGGCAACGGCCCGATCTCCGCCTTCTTCGACGCGCTCGCCGCCGTCGGGGTCGACGCCCGTCTGCTGGACTACTCCGAGCACACCATGAGCGAGGGCGCGAGCGCCCGCGCCGCCTCGTACATCGAGTGTGTGATCGACGGCAAGGTGCTGTGGGGCATCGGCACCGACCCCAACACCACGCGCGCCTCCATCAAGGCGGTCGTCTCGGCGGTCAACCGCGCCTACCGGGGCTGACGTCGGCCGGTGCCCCTCGCGGCTCCGGCCGGAGCCCGTCAAGAACATGCCACCGAAACCACCGTATCCGGTGGCTCGGTGGCGTGTTCGCCCCACTGCCGCCCGAAGTCTGCGCACGGGGTACTGACGCCACATCAACGATGTGGCTAACATCACGTCAACGCGGCGACGAGGCCGTGGCGTTAGGGAGGTGCGCCGTGATGCACGCGCGAGGCCGATCCGGTCAGGACCGGTGTGTGGTGGGCGTACGCACCGTATGGCGCACCGTCGGCGACGGCGAGTTCTACTGCCCCGGCTGCGGCGGCGACCGCAACTACCGCCGCCGTACGGGCCGCCGCCGGCTCGTCGCCTTCGGCGTGCCGCTGCTCTCGCGCGGGCCGGTCGGCCCGATCGTCGAGTGCACCGCCTGCCGGGCCCGTTACAGCACGGACATCCTCGACCACCCCACCACCACGCGCTTCTCCGCGATGCTCCGCGACGCCGTGCACACCGTCGCCCTCGCCGTCCTCGCCGCGGGCGGCACCGAGGCGCGTACGGTGCGCAGGGCCGCGGTGGGCGCGGTGCGCGCCGCCGGCTTCGTCGACTGCAGCGAGGAGCAGCTGATCACCCTGATCGAGGCGCTCGCCGCGGACACCGGCCGGCTCCCCGGGATGTACGCGAGCGGCGGCGGCCTCGGTGACGGCGGCTGCGGCCGCGACGGCTTCGACCCGCGCGGCACGGCCCTGGCCATCGAGCTCCACGAGGCGCTGGAGCCGCTCGCCCCGCACCTCGCCCCGGCCGGCCGGGAATCGATCCTCCTCCAGGGCGCGCGCATCGCCCTCGCCGACGGCCCCTACCGCCCCGCGGAGCGCGAGGTCCTGGCGACGGTGGGCCGCGCCCTGCTCCTCCGCCCGGAGGACACGGACCGCCTGCTCGCCTCGGCCCGCACCCCTTCCTAGGACTCCCTCACGCGCGGGACGGGTTCGGCCTGCCCGTCCGCCGCCGGCGGCCCGTGGGGCGCCGGCGCTGCTGCCGGATCAGCCACAGGCCACCGAGGACCACGGGGAACGCCGTGACCGCGCTGAGCAGCAGGGCCGTCGAGACCGTGTCGGTGGCCAGGGGCGCGAAGAAGGCGATGAGCGCCAGGCAGATGCCCGACGCGATCGCGACGCTGATCTGCCACAGGGAGCGCGCGGGGGCGGCCGAGGTCCAGCGGGCGAGGCCCTGGGCGAACCAGAGGAACATCGCGCTGAGCGGCAGCAGTGCCAGGCCGGTGCCCAGCGGGAGGCGGTAGGCCTCCTTGGGGCGGTCGGCGGCGTCCTGCCGCATGTTCCGGAAGTCGACATAGCGGACCTTGCCCCGCCACGACGTCATCGCCACCCGGTCACCGTGCCGGACCGCCCCGAAGACCGAGGCCGACCGGCTCATGTCCACGCGGTGGGAGCCGCCGCCGCGCTCGGTCAGCGTCAGCCAGTGGTGCTCCGTCCTGCCGTCGGTCACCGTCTCGGTCTTCTCCACGGTGGCCGGCACGGTCTTCCTGCACTCCGTGGAGGGCTCGTCCGGCAGACAGGCGGGTGCCGTCGCGAAGGCCCAGGCGTCGGCCCGCTTGCCGGGCACGGTGACGCCCAGCAGATAGGCCGCGAGGACGGCCAGTCCGAGGCCGACGACTCCCATGGCGAGTGCCGACAAGGGGTTCCGGAGCGACGGGAAGATCAACATGCCGACATTCTCCAACGGTTCCGGGCCACCGCCGTCCCCCTGGGCGTCCGGGGCCGCGCCCGGGGGAGAACGCACCCTCACGCGTACGGGACAATGGCCCCATGAGTCTGTTCCGCGACGACGGCATCGTCCTCAGAACCCAGAAGCTGGGCGAGGCGGACAGGATCATCACCCTGCTCACCCGGGGGCACGGGCGCGTACGCGCCGTCGCCCGCGGCGTGCGGCGGACGAAGTCGAAGTTCGGGGCGCGGCTGGAGCCCTTCTCGCACGTGGACGTGCAGTTCTTCGCGCGCGGCGGCGAGCTGATCGGCCGCGGCCTGCCGCTGTGCACCCAGAGCGAGACCATCGCCGCGTACGGCGGCGGCATCGTCACCGACTACGCCCGCTACACCGCCGGCACCGCCATGCTGGAGACCGCCGAGCGGTTCACCGACCACGAGGGCGAGCCCGCCGTGCAGCAGTATCTGCTGCTCGTCGGCGGCCTGCGGACGCTCGCCGCGGGCGAGCACGCCCCGCACCTCATCCTCGACGCCTTCCTGCTGCGCTCCCTCGCGGTCAACGGCTACGCGCCCAGCTTCGAGGCGTGCGCCAAGTGCGGAATGCCCGGACCGAACCGATTCTTCTCGGTGGCCGCGGGCGGTGTGGTGTGCGGTGACTGCCGGGTGCCCGGAAGCGTCGTACCCTCCTCGGAGTCGATCGGGCTCCTCGGCGCGCTGCTGACCGGGGACTGGGCGACGGCGGACGCGTGCGAGGCGCGGCACGTCCGGGAGGGCAGCGGCCTGGTGGCGGCGTATCTGCACTGGCACCTGGAGCGCGGGCTCCGCTCCCTCCGTTACGTAGAGAAGTGACGCAGAGAAGTACACCCTGGCATCGAGGAGAAGTGGCACGCATGGCACGACGCGGGATTCTGGGCCGTTCCCGACGCGAGTACCGCACACCCGACCCGCATCCGTCCGGGGCGCGGCCGCCGAAGATCCCCGGCGAACTGGTCCCCAACCACGTGGCCATCGTCATGGACGGCAACGGCCGCTGGGCGAAGGAGCGCGGGCTGCCGCGCACCGAGGGCCACAAGGTCGGCGAGGGCGTCGTCATGGACGTCCTCAAGGGCTGCCTGGAGATGGGCGTCAAGAACCTCTCCCTGTACGCCTTCTCGACCGAGAACTGGAAGCGCTCGCCCGAAGAGGTGCGCTTCCTGATGAACTTCAACCGTGACGTCATCCGCCGCCGCCGTGACGAGATGGACGAGCTGGGCATCCGGGTCCGCTGGACCGGGCGGATGCCGAAGCTGTGGAAGTCGGTCGTCGAGGAGCTCCAGGTCGCCCAGGAGCAGACCAAGCACAACGACGCCATGACGATGTACTTCTGCGTCAACTACGGCGGCCGCGCGGAGATCGCCGACGCGGCGGCGGCCATAGGGCGCGACATCGCCGCGGGCCGCCTCGACCCGGGGAAGGTCACGGAGAAGACCTTCGCGAAGTACCTCTACTACCCGGACATGCCGGACGTCGACCTCTTCGTCCGCCCCTCCGGTGAGCAGCGCACGTCCAACTACCTGATCTGGCAGAGCGCTTACGCCGAGATGGTCTTCCAGGACGTGCTCTGGCCCGACTTCGACCGCCGCGACCTGTGGCGCGCCTGCCTGGAGTTCGCCCAGCGGGACCGCCGCTTCGGCGGTGCGATCCCCAACGAGGGCGAGCTCGACAAGGGGACCGCCGCGGGTGAGTGAGACCTTGACGTCCCCGGCGGCCGGCAGCGTGACGTTCGCGTACGAACTGACCGTCGCCGACTTCCGGTCCGCGCTGCGCGCCCGCGGCCGGGCGGTGCGCAGTGCGCGGGCCTACCGGCGGGTGGCGCTCGTCCTCTGGGCGGGGAACGCGGCGGCGGTCGTCTTCACCGCCACCAGGCACGGCTTCGGCGGGGTGTCGGGAGGACAGTGGGGCCTGGTGGCGGGGCTCGCTCTGGTGCTCGCGGTGCAGTCGCCCCGTTGGCAGGCGCGTCAGGCGCGTGCGCGGCTCGACGGCCCGCGGTGGATGACGCTGGACGCCGGGGGCCTGTCCATCTCCTCGGCGCAGTCGTCGCAGGCGGTGGCCTGGCCGCACTTCGGCAGTCTGCTGGAGCGGGAGGACGTCTTCGTGCTGCTGAGCGCCGACAAGGGCCGGTGCCTGACGATCCTGCCCAAGCGTGCCCTCACCGGGCCCGGTGACCTCGACCGGGTCCGGGCGCTGCTGGAGGCGTATGTGCCGCGCGGCTAGGCGCACATGACTGTGCCCCGGGAGCCGGCCGGCTCCCGGGGCACAGTCATGTGGCCGTCAGGCGCGGGGCCGGTCCGCCGCGGCGGCGCAGTCCCCGCAGGTGCCGAAGATCTCGACGGTGTGGGCGACGTCCACGAAGCCGTGCTCGGCGGCGATGGAGTCCGCCCACTTCTCCACGGCGGGGCCCTCGACCTCGACGGCCTTGCCGCAGACCCGGCACACCAGATGGTGGTGGTGTCCGCTGGAGCAGCGGCGGTAGACCGACTCGCCCTCGCTGGTGCGCAGCACGTCGACCTCGCCCGCGTCGGCGAGGGACTGGAGCGTGCGGTAGACGGTGGTCAGACCCACCGAGGCACCGCGGTGCTTGAGCATGTCGTGGAGCTCTTGAGCGCTACGGAACTCGTCCACCTCGTCGAGCGCGGCCGAGACCGCGGCCCGCTGCTTGGTGGACCGGCCGCGTACGGGGGGACCCGCGGTCGCCACAGTTGCCTCCAAAAGCTCGCCTGAACACCCATCCGCACGTGTCGCACGGCCAATTGTGCCAGCCCGCGGCACCGGGTGTGTAAGCCCCGGGACGCGCCTCGGACCTGTACGCCGGGTGCCGGGCGCCGTACGCGGGTGCGGGACCGGCGCGCCGGGCGCCGTACGCCGGAGGGTGCGGGCCGGTCCCGGGGGCGGGGTGCGCCGGTCAGACCCGCACGTCGTCGGCGGGACGGCGGGCGTCGGGCACCGTGAGCGTGCAGCCGTCCTCGGCGGCCGCGGCGGCCTGCCGGGCGCGTTTCCTCGCGAGCGGTGTCGCGAGGACGGTCAGGGTGATGAAGACGCCGATGGCGAGCAGCACGATGGAGGCGCCCGAGGGCACGTTCACGTAGTACGACAGCGTGGTGCCGGAGACGGTCACCAGCACGCCGATGGCGATGGCCAGCGCGAAGGTCATCGCGAAGCTGCGCGCGATCTGCTGCGAGGCGGCCACGGGGATCACCATCAGGGCGCTGACGAGCAGCAGCCCGACGACGCGCATGGCGACGGTGACGGTCACCGCGGCGGTGACGGCGATCAGGAGGTTGAGCAGCCGCACGGGGAGCCCGGTGACGCGGGCGAACTCCTCGTCCTGGCAGATGGCGAAGAGCTGCCGGCGCAGGCCCAGCGTGGTGAGGATCACGAACGCCGCCAGGATGCAGATCGCGACGATGTCCTGCTGCGAGACGGTGGTGATCGAGCCGAAGAGGTACGTCGTGAGGTTGGCGTTGGAGCCGCTGGAGGACAGGCTCATCAGCATCACGCCGCCGGCCATGCCGCCGTAGAAGAGCATGGCGAGCGCGATGTCGCCGCGGGCCTTGCCGTAGGAGCGGATCAGCTCCATCACCACGGCGCCGGCGACGCAGACGGCGGTGGCCGTCCACACCGGGCTGGTGTTGAGCAGGAAGCCGAGGCCGACGCCGGTGAGCGCCACGTGGCCGATGCCGTCGCCCATCAGCGCCTGGCGGCGCTGGACGAGGAAGGTGCCGATCGCGGGCGCGGTGAGGCCGACCACGAGGGCGGCGAGCAGGGCCCGCTGCATGAAGGCGAAGTCGAGGATGTCCATCAGGTCAGCAGCCCTGTCCGTATCGGTTCCGCTGCCGGGCCGGCGTGCGGGTGTACATGGTCGTGGCCGGGCAGCGCGTGCTGTCCGACGGCCTCCGGCGGCGGGCCGTCGTGGACGACGCAGCCGTCGCGGAGCACGACCGCGCGGTCGATGAGCGGCTCCAGGGGGCCGAGCTCGTGCAGGACGAGGAGGACCGTCGCGCCCCGCTCGACCTGGGCGCGCAGGGCGGCCGCGAGGACCTCCTGGCTGGCCAGGTCGACGCCCGCCATCGGCTCGTCCATGATCAGCAGCTCGGGCTCCACGGCCAGCGCGCGGGCGATCAGCACGCGCTGGTGCTGGCCGCCGGAGAGCGCGTCCACGGAGTCCTTGAGCCGGTCGGCCATGCCGACGAGCTCCAGGGCCCGCACGACGGCCTCGCGGTCGGCCTTGCGCATGATGCCGAGCCGGGTGCGGGCCAGCCGGCCCGCGGCGACGACCTCGCCGACGGTGGCGGGCACGCCGCCCGCGGCGGTGGTGCGCTGCGGTACGTAGCCGAGCCGGGCCCAGTCGCGGAAGCGGCGCCGCGGGGTGCCGAAGAGCTCCAGCTCGCCGCCGGTCAGCGGCACCTGGCCGACGATCGCGCGGACGGCCGTGGACTTGCCGGAGCCGTTGGCGCCGAGCAGCGCGACGACCTCGCCGCGCTCCACGGTCAGGTCCACGCCGCGCAGCACCGGGCGCGAGCCCAGGGTCGCGGTCGCGCCGCGCAGGGATATGACGGGTTGGCCGTCCATGTCGTTGACCTCCGTCACTTGGTGCCGAGCGCCTTCTGCAGGGCGGCGAGGTTGGACTCCATGACGGCGAAGTAGTCGTCGCCCTTGGACTTGTCCGTGATGCCTTCGAGCGGGTCGAGGACGTCCGTCTGCACGCCGAGGTCCTTGGCCAGGGTGTTCGCCGTGGCCGGGTTGGCGATGGTCTCGAAGAAGACCGTGCTGACGTGGTGGTCCTTGGCCAGCTGGTGCAGGTCCTTCATCCGGGCGGCGCTGGGCTCGGACTCCGGGTCCAGGCCGCTGATGGCCTCCTCGGTGAGCCCGTAGCGCTCGGCGAGGTAGCCGAAGGCCGCGTGGGTGGTGATGAAGGTGTCGGAGGCGCGGTTCTTCAGGCCGTCGGCGAACTTCGCGTTCAGCCCGTCGAGCCTCTTGACCAGCGCGTCCGTGTTCTTCTGGAAGTCGGCCCGGTGCTCGGGGTCGGCCTCGGCGAGGGTCTTGTTGACCCCCTTGGCGACCTCGGCGTACTTCACCGGGTCCAGCCAGATGTGGGGGTCCTTGCCGGCCTCGGACTCCGAGTGGGAGTGGTTGTCGCCGGTGGAGTGGTGGTGGCCGTCCACCTCGGTGCCGTGCTCCTCCAGGGCGGTGAACGAGGCCGCGTCGGCGATGTGCTTGTTCCCGGACTGCTTGATCGCGGCGTCCACGGCGGGCTGGAGGCCCTTGAGGTAGACGATCGCGCCCGCGTCGGAGAGGGAGCCGGTCTGCCTGGGCGTGAGCTCCAGGTCGTGCGGCTCGACGCCGGGCTTCGTCAGGTTCGTCACGCTGACGTGGTCGCCGCCTATCTCCTTGGCCAGGAACTCCAGGGGATAGAAGGAGGCGATCACCTTCGTCCTGCCGTCCGCCGCCTTGCCCGCCGCGTCGGAGGAGCACGCGGAGAGCGTGAGCAGCCCGAGGGCTGCGGCCGTGGCGACGGCGGCGGTGGTTATTCGCGGGGAGCGGAGACGGCTTACGTTCATGACAGTCATTTTCAACAAAAGTGGAAACGATTGTCAACAACATGTTCGCAAAGGGGGCGCAACCGGGCCGCCCGGCCGATCGGGTCAAGCCAAGGCCAGAGCCGATTTGATGAGAGGGGGTGCGCCGCCGGTAACCTGAAGCATTCGCTGTTCGTCGTCGCAATGAAGAGAGCACCGTGGCCGCCGACAAGATCGACACCATCGTCAGCCTGAGCAAGCGCCGTGGCTTTGTCTATCCGTGCAGTGAGGTCTACGGCGGACAGCGTGCCGCCTGGGACTACGGACCGCTCGGTGTGGAGCTCAAGGAGAACATCAAGCGTCAGTGGTGGCGCTCCATGGTCACCTCGCGCGACGACGTGGTCGGTCTCGACTCGTCGGTGATCCTCGCCCGTGAGGTCTGGGAGGCGTCCGGCCACGTCGCCACCTTCTCCGACCCGCTGACCGAGTGCACCTCCTGCCACAAGCGCTACCGCGCGGACCACCTGGAGGAGGCGTACGAGGCCAAGCACGGCAAGCTGCCCGCGAACGGCCTCGCCGACATCAACTGCCCGAACTGCGGCAACAAGGGCCAGTTCACCGAGCCCAAGCAGTTCTCCGGCCTGCTCGCCACCCACCTCGGCCCGACGCAGGACACCGGCTCGGTGACCTACCTGCGCCCCGAGACCGCCCAGGGCATCTTCACCAACTTCGCCCAGGTGCAGACGACCTCGCGCAAGAAGCCCCCGTTCGGCATCGCCCAGACGGGCAAGTCCTTCCGCAACGAGATCACGCCGGGCAACTTCATCTTCCGCACCCGCGAGTTCGAGCAGATGGAGATGGAGTTCTTCGTCAAGCCGGGCGAGGACGAGCAGTGGCACGAGTACTGGATGGAGCAGCGCTGGAACTGGTACACCGGCCTCGGCATGCGCGAGGAGAACATGCGGTGGTACGAGCACGCCGCTGAGAAGCTCTCCCACTACTCCAAGCGCACCGTCGACATCGAGTACCGCTTCAACTTCGGCGGCTCGGAGTTCTCGGAGCTGGAGGGTGTGGCCAACCGCACCGACTTCGACCTCAAGGCCCACTCCGCGGGCTCCGGCCAGGACCTGTCGTACTTCGACCAGGAGGCCGGCGAGCGCTACTTCCCGTACGTCATCGAGCCGGCGGCCGGTCTCAACCGCGCCATGCTCGCCTTCATGCTCGACGCGTACAACGAGGACGAGGCGCCGAACGCCAAGGGCGTCATGGAGAAGCGCGTCGTGATGCGCCTCGACCCGCGCCTGGCGCCGGTCAAGGTCGCGGTGCTGCCGCTCTCCCGCAACCCGCAGCTGTCCCCGAAGGCCAAGGGCCTCGCGGCGGACCTGCGCAAGAACTGGAACATCGAGTTCGACGACGCGGGCGCGATCGGCCGCCGCTACCGCCGCCAGGACGAGATCGGCACGCCGTTCTGCGTCACGGTCGACTTCGACACGCTCGACGACAACGCCGTGACCGTGCGCGAGCGCGACACGATGAAGCAGGAGCGGGTGTCTCTCGACCAGATCGAGGGCTACCTGGGCTCGCGTCTGCTGGGCTGCTGACGCTTTTCGTTGCGCGAAGGCCCCGGCTCCCGCTTCGGCGGGGGCGGGGCCTTCGGGTTTCCTTCTTCAGCTTTGCCAGTCGGCGGTGTCGAGCTCGAAGTCGAAGGGGGCGGGGATGTGGACCTTGTCGCCGAACTTGATCGGGCGGTGGGCCAGGTATCCGTAGTCCGGGTTGGGGTCGTAGTACACCGTGACGGCGCTCTTCGTCATGTCGATCAGGATGTACACCGGCACTTCACCCCTGCCGTAGACGGAGACCTTGTCGGTGAGGTCGGCGAACCGCGTCGAAGGTGAGGTCTGCTCAGCTACGAGGGAGAGCGCCGAGCCGGGCAGCAGGATGCTGTCGATGTTGGTCGCGGTCGTGTCAGAGACATGCAGATCCGGTCCGTAGCCTCGGGACTGCTGCGGGAAGACGAAGAGGTTAGGGCTGGTCGAGGCGCGATGGCCCGGTGGAGTGTGGGCGGACACCTGGTCCTGGAGGGAATGAAGGATGGGCAGGTAGCGCCCCCGGGACCACGGCGACATGACGATCTTCCCCCCGATGATCTCCGCGCGATAGCCATCGGGCATGGCGTCGTTGGCCTGCTCCAGGTCGCGGCACAGCTGATCGAATTCGATGTCCGGGTCGTCTTCTATCGGCTGCAGCGCTTCCTGCGGAATGTCCACCATGACTGCCATGATGCGCCTCCTCGGCGTGAGTTGGTGGCCGGACACACACCGTAGTGACCGCTGCTGCCAGACCGCGCCGCTTCGATCGAGCGTTCGCCCGAAAGGGTGTCGAGCGCCTCCGGGGTGCGCGAAGGGTCGCCCCCCTTCCGTTTATGACATGGACACGGCATCATGCGCCTGCGGCCGCATGTCGGCCCCATCGGCAGCGGTCCCGTTCCGTCCCCACACGGAAAGGCCCACCCCATGTCCCGAAAACGCCTGGCAGGGATAGCCGTCGGAGTGAGCGTCATGGCCGCCGCGGCGGCGACGCTCCCGCAAGGGGCCACGGCCCGCGCCGGCGCCTCGCAGGACGCGGTGATCTACGAGGTCCCCGCCCACCACAAGCAGGACGCGCAGACCCTGATCACCGCCGGGTACGACCTCCTGGAGCGCCGTCAGGGCGACCACCTCTTCGTCCTCGGCGACCCCACCACCGGCGCCGGGCTGCGCCACCTCGGCTTCGCCCCCACCGCCGTGCGCACCGTCGAGAGACCGGCACCCGGGAAGACGGCAGCGGCGGGCGACACGTACGACGGCGGCTATCACACCGTCGGCGCGCAGTACGCGCACCTGGACCAGCTCGCCGCCCAGCACCCGGACCTGGCCACGGTCGTCACGTACGGCAAGTCCTGGCGGAAGCAGACCGGTTCGGGCGGGCACGACCTCAAGGCCGTCTGCGTCACCAAGATGAAGCCGGGGGACTGCTCGCTCGACCCGAACTCGGCCAAGCCCCGCTTCTTCCTGATGAGCCAGATCCACGCCCGCGAGCTCACCACCGGTGAGATGTCCTGGCGCTGGACCGACGAGCTCACCGGGCAGTACGGCAAGGACCCGGACATCACCAAGCTCATGGACACCACCGAGATGTGGGTCGTGCCGATGGCCAACCCCGACGGCGTCGACATCGTCGCGAGCGGCGGCGACAACCCCGTGTGGCAGCGCAAGAACGCCGACGACTCCCACGGCGCGTCCTGCGGCTGGACCGGGCAGATCGGCGTCGACCTCAACCGCAACGCGGGCACCCACTGGGGTGGCCTCGGCACCTCCACCCAGCCCTGCAACGAGGTCTACCTCGGCCCCGCCGCCGACTCCGAGCCGGAGAACGCCGCGCTGGAGGGCCTCTTCCGGCAGCTCTACCCCGCCGTGCGCACCGGCACCGGCGACAGCGACCCCGCGCCCGCCGACGCCCGGGGCATGATGATCAGCCTCCACAGCGACGCCAGCATGGTCCTCTTCCCCTGGGAGTCCGACCACCGCGTGCACAGCGGCAACGACGCCGCGCTGCGCGCCCTCGCCGGTCACATGGGCTCGATCACCGGCTATCAGTCCGGACAGGCGGGCGAGATCCTCTACGACGCCTCCGGCGGCACCGACGACTGGACGTACGACAAGCTCGGTCTCGCCAGCTTCACCATCGAGGTCGGTGACAGCGACGGCCGCGGCTGCGACGGCTTCACCCCGGCGTACTCCTGCCAGGACAGCTATTTCTGGCCGAAGATCGAGCCCGCCTTGAGGTACGCGGCGCAGCACGCGGCGGCGCCGTACCGGTCGGCGGACTGACCCGCCTCGTCGACCGGCCCGCCTCGCCGCCGACGACACGCTTCAAGAAGCGCGCGAGGAGGCCCGTACCGCCAGCGCCCCGCACACCACGGCCAGCGGCAGCTCCAGCGCCACCGCCATGATCAGCGCCGACACGAGGTCCGCGCCCGGCGCGGCCGTCATCGTGTCGAACCATGCGTCCATGACGAGCAGCGCCGCCGTCGCGGCCGCCGCCACCCCGTGACGGCGGTCGCGACGGGCCGCGAGCAGGCCCGTGGTGATGAGCGCGAGCGCCTCCAGCGCGTCCAGTCCCACCCACGCGGCCGACCAGCGCGAGGCCGTCGTCGTGGCCGGGAGGCTCGTGGCGAGCACGAACAGCCAGGGGAGCAGGGCGAGTCCGCACGCCACCAGGGCGTGGCCGAGCAGATGCCCGCGCCGACGGCGCGGAGCGCTGGGAGGCAGGTCGCCGCGGAGCCCGGTCACCTCGGCGAGCGCGCCCGTGCGGTCGTCCTGGGCGACGGGCTCGGCACGGCGGGGGAGTTCGAGGACGCTCATCGGGGCGGGGCTCCCTGTCGGCATGCCGACCGTGATTCCGGTCGTGTTCTCGGCTCCTCCAGAATCCGCCGCGCGCCCCTTCACTGTCAGTCGTGCTGCTGCCCGTCCGGGGGTGGCACCAGCTTCACCCCCAACTCGGACGGCAGTGCCATAGTCCGCCCCTGACCTGCGGCCTTACCGTTTGGGGCATGCGAATTCCCCTCGTGCTCCAGACCCTGCTCAAGCCCTTCGACGGCGCGGGGCGGGCTGCCGCCTTCCTGGCCGCCGGTGCTCTCGTGCAGGTCTGTGCCCTGCTCGTCGTGGCGGTGCCGTGGCTGCCCGGCGGGCCGACGGAGATCTTCGCCGTACTGGCCGCCGTCCTCGCCCCGCTCGCCGTGCTCGCCCTCGCCTCGCCCGTGCTGACCGTGATCCAGGGCGCGCGCTTCCGCGGCCGGCTCGGCGTGGACATCCCCCGGCCGGTCGGGGTGGAGGGCGCCACCCGGGCGGAGCGCGCCAAGCGGTGGCTGCGCTCGCCGGCCGCGTGGCGGCAGGTGCAGTACCACCTCTTCACCGGCCCGCTGATCGCGCTCGGCGGCACGCTCACCCTGCTGGGGTGGGCGGCGGCCGCGGCGGCCGCCACCGTCTACGTCTGGATGTGGGTCCTGCCGGTGGAGGTGCGCGTCGAGCACTTCGGCATCACCACGCAGGCGGCGTACGTCACGGCCGCCGGGATCGCCGGGCTCTACGGCGCGGCCTGGCTCTCCCGCGCCCTCGCCCGGCTCGACACCCGCGCCGCGCTGACCCGCCTCGGCCCCAGCCGCGAGGAACTCCTGCGGATCCGCGTCGCCGAGGTCACCGAGAGCCGCGCGGGCGTCGTCGACGCCGCGGACGCCGAACGCCGCCGCATCGAGCGCGACCTGCACGACGGCGCCCAGCAGCGCCTCGTCTCCCTCGCCGTCAACCTCGGCCTCGCCAAGGCCACCATGAAGGACCTCCCCGAGGACGCCCGCAAGGTCATCGAGGAGGCGCACCGCGAGGCCAAGGAGGCGATCACCGAACTGTCCGACCTCGTGCGCGGCCTGCACCCCGCCGTCCTGGAGGACCGCGGCCTCGACGCCGCCCTCTCCGGCATCGCCGAGCGCGCGCCCCTGCCCGTACACCTGCACGTCGACCTCGCCTCGCGGCCCGCCCCGACCATCGAGGCCGTCGCCTACTTCGTGGTCTCCGAGGCCCTCGCCAACGTCGTCAAGCACGCGCAGGCGTCCCGGGCCGATGTCACCGTCGAACGGTTCGGGGGGATACTGCTCGTGGTCGTCTCCGACGACGGCGTGGGCGGAGCGGACTCTTCCGGTGGCACCGGGCTGGCCGGTCTGGCCAAGCGCGTCGCGTCGGTCGACGGCACGTTCTCGATCAGCAGCCCCACGGGGGGCCCGACCGTCGTTACTGTGGAGCTGCCGTGCGCGCCGTGATCGCCGAGGATTCCGTCCTGCTCAGGATCGGCCTGGTCCGGGTCCTGGAGACGGCCGGATTCGACGTGGTCGCGGAAGTGGGCGACGCGGAAGCGGTGTTGGCGGCGGTCGAGGAGCACCGCCCCGGCCTCGTCGTCCTCGACGTCCGCATGCCGCCCGGCTTCACGGACGAGGGCGTACGCGCGGCCCTCGTCATCCGCCGGCAGTGGCCGGACACGGCGGTGCTGCTGCTCTCGCAGTACGTGGAGGAGCGGTACGCGGCGGATCTGCTGTCCGGTGACACGCGAGGTGTGGGCTATCTGCTGAAGGAACGCGTCGCCGACGTCGAGGAGTTCATCGACGCGTTGCGCCGCGTCGCGGGCGGCGGCACGGCGCTCGACCCGCAGGTGGTCTCCCAGCTTCTGCTGCGCCGCCACAGCGACCCCTTGGACCGCCTGACCCCCCGCGAACGCGAGGTCCTGGAACTGATGGCTTCCGGCCGCTCCAACGCGGGAATCGCGGAGGCACTGGTGGTGAGCGAGTCCGCTGTCGCGAAGCACATCAACTCGATCCTGGCGAAACTGGACCTGCCGCGTGCGGACGCGGATCACCGGCGGGTGCTGGCGGTGCTGCGGTTCTTGGGGGTGGGGTAGGGGAGGGGGCCTTTGGGTGCCCTAGTCTTCCGTCATGATTCGCGCAGTGGTGTTCGATGTCGGCGAGTGCCTCGTGGACGAGACCCGCGAGTACGGAACCTGGGCCGACTGGCTGGGCGTGCCTCGGCACACCTTCGCCGCGATGTTCGGTGCGGTGATCGCGCAAGGGCGCGACTACCGCGAGACCTTCCAAGCCTTCCGGCCGGGCTTCGACCTCGCCGAGCAACGCGCGGCGCGCGCGGCGGCCGGGCAGCCCGAATGGTTCGGCGAGGACGATCTGTACCCGGATGTGCGGCCCGCGTTGAGGGAGCTCCGGGAAGCGGGCCTGTGGCTGGGCATCGCCGGAAACCAGACCGTACGGGCCGGCGGCCTGCTCCGTGAGCTGTTCAGCGGCGACGTGGACCTCATCGGGACCAGCGACGACTGGGGGGCGTCCAAGCCGGACCCGGAGTTCTTCGTCCGGGTCGCCGAAGCCGTGCCGTTCCGGCCGGAAGAGATCCTGTACGTCGGCGACCGCCTCGACAACGACATCAGGCCCGCGGCCTCCGCGCACATGCCTACGGCGCTCGTCCGGCGCGGCCCGTGGGCGACGATCCAGTGGCAGGAGCCGGAGGCGCGGAGCGTTCCCACGTTCCGGGTCGAGAGCCTGACGGAACTCGCGGAACGCATCGCGAAGTTCAACGCCGAAGCGCGCTGACGGTCGTTCCCCAGGAGTAGAGCCGGTCGTCGAGACCTCGCACACATGGCTCGTGCTGCCAGGCCGCGAGCGACCGGCGTACTTCCCGCACTCGGTCCATGCCTGTCGCGTACCAGGTTGTGCCGAGCTGGTCGAGGGCTCGGCACGCGTACGCGCACGCCTTTTCCGGGTCGCCTGCGGCCGCCTCGACCGCTGCGAGGTCGCCGAGGATCACCGTGCGCTGCTTGGCCGATTCGGCGGGCAACTTGTCGAGTGCCCCCAGCAGCGTCTCCCTGGCCTGCGGCAGGTGCCCTGCCTTGAGCTGGGTGTTGCCCTTGAACGCGGCGAGGCGTGTTTCGTCGAACCAGTCCATCCATGGCGGTGACGGGTGCTCGGATCCGTCCGTCATCACATCTTCGCCATGCCTGACCAGGTGAAGGGCTGTGCGCAGATTGCCGCACCGTGTCTCGCACTCCGCCTCGACCGCGTCCAGCCAGGCCCAGAACTCCGCTGACGCCGGGCCTCGGCGGGCGTAGGCGCGAGCGGCCACCAGGCGCTCGACCGCGTCGTCTCTGTGCCCGGCCCAGCCCGGAATGAACGCCGTATGCGCGAGGACGGCGCTGCCCAGGAGCGAATCTCCTGCTTCACCGGCTGCTTGCAGCGCGCGTAACAGCGTTTCGCTCGCCTGGTCCGGTTGCCGCAGGTCGAAGAACTCGATGCGGCCTGCGAGGAGGTAGCTCTCCGCGAGGGCAGCCGCGACCACGGCACGGCATCCGTCAGCCGTCTCCGAGAGAAGTGCGCACCCCAGACGGGCGTGGCCGAGTACCGCGGGGTGCAAGGTCGTCGGGGCCACCGACCAGTACAGGCGCCGGTGCGCCCGGGTCACGTTGGCGAAATCCTCTCCGACGCTGGCGGGTTGGAGACAGGACGTGGTCCGGGACGGCACGGAGGACAAACCAGTCGTAGCCAACGCGCCGTTGGCGGAACTGAGGCTCCTGACGCCCGGTGGCCGAGCTTCGGTTTGCCCCCACGGGGGAGTGAAGCCCAGCTCCTCCAAGGGCTGACCGAGCAGATGCACGAGGACGCGGCCGACGTCGGGGTGAGGCCAGGGCGGCGCGGCCGATTCCCAGCGCCGCACCTGGCGTGCACCCGCCGACACACCTCGCATCCCCAGCTTGCGCGCGGCTTTACCTATGGCGTCTGCCAGCGCCTGCTGCGACGCGAAACCGGCAGCCACCCGCGCCGACTTCAGCCGAACGTTCCCGGGAGCTCGTGACACGGACCCTCCAGTCGCAGCCGTCGTCCCCACGGTACGTTCCGGCAGGCCCTGAAGGGGTCACCCACTCGGGTCTATCCGGGTCCTGTGGAAGTCCCTGAGACGTCCTCCAAGAGTCCTCGAATCGGACTGTCCCGCGCGGAAGGCTCCCCCTAAGGCTGACCATCAACCGAACGGCGAGGAACCCCATGCCCGACCTCATCGACGCCGACCAGATCAAGCACACCATCGAGCGGGCTCTCACAACTCCCGTACTGCCGACGCACACCGAGCTCAAAGAGCTGGAGGTGAGCCTCCGCCGGCACATCCACGCCCTGCTGCCCGTCGTCGACGCGCGGAGCGCCGGTATGCGTCCCGGGAGCAAGGAGTGGGCCCTGTGCCGGTTCACGCTCGTCCGCGCTCGCGCCGTACTCCTCGACGGGCCCGGCGCCGGGCTGCGGTCCGCCGCCGAGCACGTGGACAGCCTGGCCCACGTCTGCCGGGCGCTCCTCGTCCACAGCGGGTGAGCGCGCCGGTCAGGCGCCTGCCGGCCGCAACCCCCGTACCACCAGGTCGCAGACCGCCTCGAATGCCGCGTCGATCTCCGGGCGGGACCATTCCTGCGCGTACGCCGGGTCGTGGAAGCGGTTCGTCGCGTCCCAGACGGCGCGGGCCGTGGGGGTGGGGTCGAGCGTGGTGAACTCGCCGGTCGTCGTGCCGTCGGCGATGATGCGGGCCAGCTGCTCGATCATCGTCTCGATGTGGCGGTCGACGACGGCGCTGTTCTCGCCCACGAGGACCATGTAGGTGGCGAAGAGCTCCGGGTCGTCGCCCGCCTTGTGGCGCTTGGCCGTGAAGAGGCCGGTGAGCCACTGCCGCAGCCGCGGTTCGGCGGGGCCCTCCGCGTCGGCGAAGGCGGAGAGCGCGGTGTGCGACTGGTCGAGCCAGCGCTGGGTGACCGCCTCGCGGAGGGCGGCCTTGCTGCCGAAGTGGCGGTAGACGCTGCCGTGACTGACCCCCAGGGCCCGCGCCACGTCGACGACGGTGGCCTTGGCCGGGCCGTAGCGGCGCAGCACTTCCTCGGTGGTCTCGAGGATGCGGGCGGGGGTCAGGGTCTCGGGCGGCATCAGGGCGTACGGCCTTTCGGTGAGGGGCGGGGGCGCGGGGGAGCCCCCGTAGTGACCGTACCCGCTCACTTCTCGCTGTCGAGATGGGCCATCTGGTCCGTGGGGTAGCGGTCGCCGGCCGCTGCGCCGGCCGGGACGGCCCGCTCGATGGCGGCGAGGTCGGCCTCCCCCAGCTGGACGTCGAGCGCGCCGAGCGCCTCGGTGAGGCGGTCGCGGCGGCGGGCGCCGACCAGGGGGACGATGTCCTCGCCGCGCGAGAGGACCCAGGCGATGGCGGTCTGGGCGACGGTCGCGCCCTTGGACTCGGCGACCTCGCGGAGGGCGTCGACGAGATCCAGGTTGTGCTGGAGGTTCTCGCCCTGGAAGCGCGGGCTCCTGCCGCGGAAGTCGTTCGCGGCGAGCTGCCGGTCGCGGGTGAAGTGGCCGCTGATCAGACCGCGCGAGAGCACGCCGTACGCGGTGAGGCCGATGCCCAGCTCGCGGAGGGTGGGCAGGATGTCGTGCTCGATGCCGCGCGAGATCAGGGAGTACTCGATCTGGAGGTCGGCGATCGGGGCGACGGCGGCGGCCCGGCGGATGGTCTCGGAGTTCACCTCGGAGAGGCCGATGTGCCGGACGTGCCCGGCCTCGACGAGCTCCGCGATGGCGCCGACGGTCTCCTCGATGGGCACGTTCGGGTCGAGGCGGGCGAGGCGGTAGATGTCGATGTGGTCGGTGCCGAGGCGCTGGAGCGAGTAGGCGGCGAAGTTCTTCACGGCGTTGGGGCTGCCGTCGACTCCGGTGAAGCCGCCCTCGACGGTGCGCAGGGCGCCGAACTTGACGCTGGTGAGGGCCCGTTCGCGGGTGCCCGCGGGGGCGGTGCGCAGCGCCTCGTTGATGAGCAGTTCGTTGTGGCCCATGCCGTAGAAGTCGCCGGTGTCGATCAGCGTGACGCCTGCGTCGAGGGCGGCGTGGATCGTGGCGATCGACTCGGCGCGGTCGGCGTCGCCGTAGAGGGCGGACATGCCCATCGCGCCGAGGCCGAGAGCGGATACCTGGGGGCCGGTGGTGCCGAGGGTGCGGTGCTGCACGGGGACTCCTTCGAGGGGGACTGGGGGCCTCCTCGCGGCGGCCCGGGAGGGGGCCGCCCGGCGAGGGGCACACCAGAAGAGTGACACATGGACTGACAGATTTCAATATCTGTCAGTCCATGTGTGTTCTCGCCCCTCGTCTCAGGGCCCGCACGGCGCCCTGGGGGCGATTTCAGGCCATCGTGCGCGGCAGCCGCAGGCTCAGCAGGACCGACACGGCCACTGCCACCAATTGCACGGCCAAGGTCACCGCCAGCGCGTCCCGCATCCCGGCCGACGGGGCCAGTGAGAGGAAGAGCGACCCCAGCGTGGCCACCCCGAGCGCCATGAACGACTGCTGCGTGGTCACCATCACCCCGCCGCCGACCCCCGCCTGCGCCACCGGCACCTCGCTCAGCACGACCCGCAGCGTCAGCGGGAGCAGCAGCCCCTGCCCCAGCCCCTGCACGGCCAGCGCGGGCCCCGGGCCCCACGCGCCCAGACCGTCCCAGCCCCAGTAGAAGGTCGCGGCCACCGACAGCACGCCGACGGCCTGGATCAGCGTCCCGGCGGTGATCACCCGGCCGCCGTACCGCGCGGCCAGCCGCGGCCCGAGCAGCGAACCGGCGAAGAACGTCACGCACAGCGGCAGCAGCGCCAGCCCCGCCGCCAGCGGGCCCAGCCGCAGCCCCTCCTGGAGGGCCACCGCGATGACGAACATGTAGCCGCCCCAGCCGAGCGAGAAGGGCACCAGCAGCGCCAGCCCGCCGCGCACCGAGCGGATCCGCAGCAGCGACGGCGGCACCAGCGGCGTCCGCCCGGCCGCTTCCTCGCGCCGCTCCACCACCACGAACATCACCGCGGCCACCGGGAAGACGGCCAGCAGCACCCACGACCACACCGGCCAGCCCGCCGCCCGGCCCTCCGTCAGCGGCAGCAGCAGCGACACCAGCGTCAGCGACAGCAGCGCCGTGCCGCGCCCGTCCACCCGCGTCGGGTGCTCCGAACGCGTCTCCGGCACCGTACGCACCGCCAGCAGCAGCGCGGCCACCGCGACCGGCGCGTTCACCAGGAAGATCGAGCGCCAGCCGGTGCCCGCGACGTCGAAGGACACCAGCACGCCGCCGAGCACCTGGCCGACCGCGCTGGCGACCCCGGCCGTACCGCCGTACAGGCTCAGCGCCCTGGCGCGGTGCTTGCCGTGCGTCGTGGCCTGGATCGTCGCGAGCACCTGAGGCAGCATCAGCGCGGACGCGGCGCCCTGCGCCACCCGGGCGGCGACCAGCGTCCACGCGTCCGGGGCGAGCCCACAGGCCACGGACGTCACGCCGAAGGCGGCCGTACCCCACAGGAACAGCCGCCGCCGGCCGACCATGTCACCCAGCCGGCCGCCGAGCACGAGCAGGACGGCGTACGCGACGCCGTAGCCGCCCACGACCATTTCCAGCAGTGCCGGGCCCGCGTGCAGATCGCGGTCGATGGTGGGGAGGGCGACGTTGACGATGAAGAAGTCGACCATCGGCAGGGCCGCGCCGACGAGCACGGTGAAGAGTCCCAGAGGACTGAGGGCAGGGCTCGGTTCAGGGGTGACGGCGACGGCCGCCGGGGCAATCGGGGATATCCGGGTTTCGCTCACACCGGAGACGATGCCGAATCGCTCAGACGGGTACCAGAGTCTTCTTATCCTGGTACAAGCACTACCTGCCAACCGGCTTACGGGTGCGGCATCCTGGAGGCATGACCACGATGGTGCACGAACGACGAGTGGCCGCGCCGACTGCCCCGACCGCTTCGGCGGACTCCGCGGATGACGTACGGCGTGGTGAACTCGCCGCCTTCCTGCGCAGCCGGCGCGAGCGCATCACCCCCGAACAGGCGGGCCTCCCGCGCGGCCCCCGCCGCCGCACCCCCGGCCTGCGCCGCGAGGAGGTCGCCCACCTCGCCGCCGTCGGCGTCACCTGGTACACGTGGCTGGAGCAGGCCCGCGACATCAAGGTCTCCGCGCAGGTGCTCGACGCCATCGCCGGCGCGCTCATGCTCGACCGGGGCGAGCGCGGCCACCTCTTCGCTCTCGCGGGCGCCGTCGATCCGCTGCCCGGCGCGGAGTGCGCCGGGGTGCCGTCCGCGCTGCGCCTGATGCTCGATCAGCTGGAGCCGTTCCCCGCGTGCGTCCAGAACGCGCGGTACGACATCCTCGCCTACAACCGCCCCTACGGGCACCTGATGTGCGACCTCGACGCCCTCCCCCGGGAGGAGCGCAACTGCATGTGGCTCGCCTTCATGAACCCCGACTGGTGCGCCAGCCTCGTCGACCGCGAGGAGGCGGTCCGCATCATGGCCGCCAAGTTCCGCGCGTCGATGGCCGAACACCTCGCCGATCCCGCCTGGAAGTGCCTCCTGCGACGGCTCCAGGAGGGCTCGGCGGAGTTCCGCGAGATCTGGGAACGCCACGAGGTGGTCCGCTTCGCCTCCCGCACGAAGTCGTTCCGGCAGTCCCGGGTGGGGCTGCTGCGCCTCGACTACACGGCGCTCTGGCTGGGGCCGAACGGGGGCTCGAAGCTTCTCACTTATACGCCGGCGGATGAGGAGTCCCGGGGGCGGTTGGAGCGGTTGCGGGAGGTTTACGCGTAGGGCTTGTTGTTCGGTGCGGGGGTTCGCCGTTGTCGGGCGCGGATCCGTTGCGCCTGCGGCGGGACGCCCTTCGGGCGTGGCCTCAATCGCCGGCCGGGCTTGGGTTGTGGTGGGTGCGCTTTCCGCTGGGTGCGGGGGCGGTTTTTGGGTGCGGGTCCGATGTCTTGTGCGGGCCCGTGTGCGCCCACCCCCGGCACCCACCACAACTCAGCCCGGCCGGCGTTTGAGGCCGCCCGCCGCAGGCGCCAACCGACCCGCAGCCAGGAGTCTGGGGCAGCGCCCCCCACGCGGCGGAGCCGCACATCAGATGCAGCCGGGAAGGGGCGGGGCTGGGGAACAAGCCCGCCGCAGGCGCCGTCAGCCCCCGGCTGCAAGCCGGGACGCGATCCGGTCCAGGACGGCAAGATCCTCCGGCGGCAGTGCGAGCAGTGCCGCCGGCGGCGAGCCCAGAATGCGGTTCGCCCGGTCCGCCGCAGAGCGTCCCGACGGGGTCACGGAGACGATCTTCGACCGCCGGTCCGCCGGATTCGGCGTCCGCTCGACAAGGCCCCGCTTCTCCAGGTCGTCCACGACGAGCGTCGTGTACGGCCGGTCGGTCAGGAGCTGATCGGCCAGCTCGCGGAGGGTCATCGGGCCCTGGGCGATGCGCCGCAGTGCCTTGATGCGGAAGAAGCTCATGCCGAGCGCCTCGACGACCTCCTTGCGCCGCTCGTTGCCGCCCAGGACGACCTCCCGGAGGTTCCCCCAGGCGCGCTCCGCGGTGCGCGTGGTGTTCTCGTGCGTGGTCATGGTGTCGTCACCGGGATCCTGATCTCGTGGGGAGCGAGTCGGTGGCCGGGTGGGTGCCGTCCGCGCCGAGGCGGATGGCGGCGCGCTCGGCGGTGCGGCGGGCCCGGCGGCCGGTGGTGATCGTACCCAGCAGCAGGACGGCGAGTCCGCATCCGGCGATGATCCACCAGCCCGTCAGCTGGAGCCCGGCGGCGACCGCCGCGCCGATCACGGCGACGCCGAGCGACTGGCCGACCTGCCGGCTGGTCGAGACGATCGCGGCGGCCACCCCGGCGCGCGAGCGCGGCATGCCGGAGACCGCGGTGTTGGTGATGGGGGCGTTGACCAGGCCGAAGCCGATGCCGAAGAGGACGTACGCGGTGAACAGCGCCGCGTCGGCCGACCGCGCGTCGAAGGCGGCGAACATCAGGCCGCTGGCCGTCATCGCCGTACCGCCGAGAACCAGCGGCAGCCGGGGGCCGCGCACGCCGACCAGGCGGCCCGAGAGCGGGGCGCAGACCAGTGTCATGGCGGCCATCGGCAGCATGAAGAGCCCGGCGTGCAGGGCGGAGAGGCCGCGCTCGTTCTGGAGGTAGAGGGTGTTGAGGAAGAGGAACCCGCCGAGCGCGGCGAAGGCGCTCACGCCGATCGCGGTGGCCCCGCTGAACGGGACGCTGCGGAAGAAGCCCAGCTCGATGAGGGGTTCGTGGCGCCGCTTCTCGTACGTCAGCAGCCCGGCGAGCGCGCCGAGGGCGATCGCGAAGCAGCCCAGGATCAGCGGCGAGGTCCAGCCCGCGGCGCTGCCCTCGATGATCCCGTAGGTCACGGAGCCGAGCAGCGCGATCACCAGCAACTGGCCGACGGGGTCGGGCCTGCGGGGCTTCGGGGCGCGGGACTCGGGGACGAAGCGCGCGGTCATCACCAGCGCGAGCAGCCCGACCGGCAGGTTGATCCAGAAGATCGAGCGCCAGCCGACGGACTCGACGAGCGCGCCGCCGACGATGGGCCCGGCGGCCATGCTGATGCCGACGACACCGCCCCACACGCCGATCGCGCGGGCCCGCTCCCTGGGGTCGGTGAAGGTGTTGGTGATGATCGACATCGCGACCGGGTTGAGCATCGAGCCGCCGACGGCCTGGACCATCCGGAAGGCGACCAGCCAGCCGAGCCCGGGCGCGAGGCTGCAGAGCACGGATCCGGCGGTGAAGAGCGCGAGGCCGGTCTGGAATATCCGTCTGCGCCCGATCCGGTCGGCGGTCGAGCCGCCCAGCATCAGCAGCGAGGCCAGCACGAGGGTGTAGGCGTCGATCGTCCACTGGAGACCGGGGACGGAGGCGTGCAGATCCTTCTGCATCGACGGCAGCGCGACGTTGAGGATCGTGTTGTCGAGGCTGACGATCAGCAGGCTCGTACAGCAGATCGCCAGGACGAGCAGCCGTCGGCGTCGGGACAACTCAGGCATGCGGACCCCCGAACAGTTGTATTCGTCTAATGATTTAAAGACTACAACTAAACCGGGTGGATGGGTACGCGACAATGGATGACATGACGAACGACGCCGCCACGCCCCTCCAGATCGGCCCGCACACCGTGTGGCCGCCCGTGGTGCTCGCCCCCATGGCGGGGATCACCAACGCGCCCTTCCGCACGCTGTGCCGCGAGTTCTCCGGCGGCAAGGGGCTCTTCGTCAGCGAGATGATCACCACCCGGGCCCTGGTCGAGCGGGACGCCAAGACCATGCGCCTGATCCACTTCGACGGCACCGAGAAGCCGCGCTCCATCCAGCTCTACGGCGTGGACCCGGACACCGTCGGCAAGGCCGTCCGCATGATCGTGGACGAGGACCTCGCCGACCACGTCGACCTCAACTTCGGCTGCCCGGTCCCCAAGATCACCCGCAAGGGCGGCGGCTCCGCGCTGCCGTACAAGCGGAACCTGCTGCGCTCGATCCTGCGGGAGGCCGTCGGCAACGCCGGTTCCCTGCCCGTCACGATGAAGATGCGCAAGGGCATCGACGACGACCACATGACCTACCTCGACGCCGGCCGGATCGCCGTCGAGGAGGGTGTGACGGCCATCGCGCTGCACGGCCGCACCGCCGCCCAGCACTACGGCGGCACGGCCGACTGGGACGCCATCGCGCGGCTGAAGGAGACCGTCCCCGAGATCCCGGTGCTCGGCAACGGCGACATCTGGTCGGCGGACGACGCCGTGCGGATGATGCGCGAGACCGGCTGCGACGGCGTCGTGGTCGGCCGCGGCTGCCTCGGCCGGCCCTGGCTCTTCGGAGACCTGGTGGCCGCCTTCGAGGGCGGCGGCGCACCCGCGGCGCCGGTCTTCAAGGAGGTCGCCCGCGTCATGGTGCGCCACGCGGAGCTGCTGGGGGAGTGGCTGGAGAGCGAGGAGCGCGGCGTCATCGACTTCCGCAAGCACGTCGCCTGGTACACCAAGGGCTTCTCGGTCGGCTCCGACCTGCGCAAGAAGCTGGCCGTCTCCTCCTCCCTGGACGAGCTGGCCGCTCTTCTGAGCGAGGTCGACGGCGACCAGGCCTGGCCCCTGGGCGCGGACGGCCCGCGTGGCCGCACGTCCGGGCGCAACCGGGTGGTCCTGCCCGACGGGTGGCTGGACGACCCGTACGACTGCGCCGTCGTCGGCGCGGACGCGGAGCTGGACACGTCGGGCGGCTGAGCGGGACTGCTCCTCGCCGGCGCCGGAAGGCGCCGGAAAAGGGCCCGGATTCAGTCAGGTCGTGGCGTGATTCTCGCCACCCCTGATCGGGGTTGCGCTCATATGAGCGGCTAAAAGGGTAGGTACCTTTCTGAAGGGTGGCACTGGGTGCCACCCTTCTTGCGTTCATTACTTGATGACTCACCTCTTGATCCATCGACGCTGCGTGACCTTGCGGATTCGGCTTGTCATCCTTGCTTCAAGTGTTGAACGAGCGGGTTTCGGCCCCTTTCCCGAGCCTTGACTTTCGATCTACTGGCAGACGGGTGGTTGCGGCCTCATGACCGTGGAGTGGACCTCCCGAGAAGCCTTCGATCTGGGTACGCTCCCCGCCGTCAGCATCGTTTGAGCAGCCTTCCCCTCACCTGTGTACGGGGGGACCCCAGTGAGGAGTCGAGTCCCGTGCCGGAAACCCAAGATCGCCAGAAGTTCGTCTACGACTTCACCGAGGGCAACAAGGACCTCAAGGACCTGCTCGGCGGGAAGGGCGCCAACCTCGCCGAGATGACGAACCTGGGCCTGCCCGTACCGCCCGGCTTCACCATCACCACCGAGGCGTGCAAGGTCTACCTCGCCAGCGGCAGCGAGCCCACGGCACTGCGTGACGAGGTCTCCGCCCACCTGGAGGCCCTCGAGGCGAAGATGGGCAAGAAGCTCGGCCAGGCCGACGACCCGCTGCTGGTGTCCGTCCGCTCCGGCGCGAAGTTCTCGATGCCCGGCATGATGGACACCGTCCTCAACATCGGCCTCTCCGACGCCTCGGTCACCGGGCTCGCCGCCCAGGCCGGCGACGAGCGGTTCGCGTGGGACTCCTACCGCCGCCTCATCCAGATGTTCGGCAAGACCGTGCTCGGCGTCGACGGCGACCTCTTCGAGGAGGCGCTGGAGGAGACCAAGCGGGCCAAGGGCGTCACCACCGACGTCGACCTCGACGCCGCCGACCTCCAGCGGCTCGTGGAGGAGTTCAAGGGCATCGTCTCCAAGGAGACCGGCCGCGACTTCCCGCAGGAGCCGCGCGAGCAGATGGACCTCGCCATAAGGGCGGTCTTCGACTCGTGGAACGGTGACCGCGCCAAGCTCTACCGCCGCCAGGAGCGCATCCCCGGCGACCTGGGCACCGCCGTCAACATCTGCTCCATGGTCTTCGGCAACCTCGGCCCCGACTCCGGCACCGGCGTCGCCTTCACCCGCGACCCCGCCAGCGGCCACCAGGGCGTCTACGGCGACTACCTCCAGAACGCGCAGGGCGAGGACGTCGTCGCCGGCATCCGCAACACCGTGCCGCTGGCCGACCTGGAGCGCATCGACAAGGCGTCGTACGACCAGCTGATGCAGATCATGGAGACGCTCGAGACGCACTACAAGGACCTGTGCGACATCGAGTTCACCATCGAGCGCGGCAAGCTCTGGATGCTCCAGACCCGGATCGGCAAGCGCACCGCGGGTGCCGCCTTCCGCATCGCGACCCAGCTCGTGGACCAGGGCCTGATCGACGAGGCCGAGGCGCTCCAGCGCGTGACGGGCGCCCAGCTGGCGCAGCTGATGTTCCCCCGCTTCGACGAGAAGGCGAAGGTGGACCTCCTGGGCCGCGGCATCGCCGCCTCCCCGGGCGCCGCGGTCGGCAAGGCCGTCTTCGACTCCTACACCGCCGTGAAGTGGTCCCGGTCCGGCGAGAAGGTCATCCTGATCCGCCGCGAGACCAACCCCGACGACCTCAACGGCATGATCGCCGCCGAGGGCATCCTCACCTCGCGCGGCGGCAAGACCTCGCACGCCGCCGTCGTCGCCCGCGGCATGGGCAAGACCTGTGTCTGCGGCGCCGAGGAGCTGGAGGTCGACACCAAGCGGCGCCGGATGACCGCCAAGGGCCCGGAGGGCAGGGGCAACGTCGTCATCGAGGAGGGCGACGTCGTCTCCATCGACGGCTCCAGCGGCAAGGTCTACCTCGGCGAGGTGCCCGTCGTGCCCTCCCCGGTCGTCGAATACTTCGAGGGCCGCATGCACGCGGGCGCCGACGACGCCGACGAGCTGGTCCAGGCCGTCCACCGGATGATGGCCTACGCCGACCGCATGCGCCGGCTGCGCGTACGGGCCAACGCCGACAACGCCGAGGACGCCGCCCGCGCCCGCCGCTTCGGCGCCCAGGGCATCGGCCTGTGTCGCACCGAGCACATGTTCCTCGGCGAGCGGCGCGAGCTCGTCGAGCGCCTGATCCTGGCCGACCACGAGGACGAGCGGAACGAGGCACTCGGCGCCCTGCTGCCGCTCCAGAAGGCCGACTTCGTCGAGCTCTTCGAGGCCATGGACGGGCTGCCCGTCACCGTCCGCCTGCTCGACCCGCCGCTGCACGAGTTCCTGCCCGACATCACCGAGCTGTCGGTGCGCGTCGCCCTCGCCGAGGCCCGCCAGGAGGCGCACGAGAACGAGCTGCGCCTGCTCCAGGCCGTGCACAAGCTCCACGAGCAGAACCCGATGCTGGGCCTGCGCGGCGTCCGGCTCGGCCTGGTCATCCCCGGCCTGTTCGCGATGCAGGTACGGGCCATCGCCGAGGCCGCCGCCGAGCGCAGCAACGCCAAGGGCGACCCGCGCGCCGAGATCATGATCCCGCTGGTGGGTACGGTCCAGGAGCTGGAGATCGTCCGCGACGAGGCCGACCGGGTCATCGCCGAGGTCGAGGCCGCCACCGGCACCGAGCTCCGGCTCACCATCGGCACGATGATCGAGCTGCCGCGCGCCGCGCTGACGGCCGATCAGATCGCCGAGGCCGCCGAGTTCTTCTCCTTCGGCACGAACGACCTCACCCAGACGGTGTGGGGCTTCTCCCGTGACGACGTGGAGGCGAGCTTCTTCACCGCCTACCTGGAGAAGGGCATCTTCGGCGTCAGCCCCTTCGAGACCATCGACAAGGACGGCGTCGGCTCGCTCGTCCGCGCGGCGGCCGAGGCGGGGCGCCGCACGCGTCCGGACCTCAAGCTGGGCGTCTGCGGCGAGCACGGCGGCGACCCGGAGTCGGTGCACTTCTTCCACGAGGTGGGCCTGGACTACGTCTCCTGCTCGCCGTTCCGCATCCCGGTGGCGCGCTTGGAGGCGGGCCGGGCGGCGGCGATCAGCACGGGCAGCGACAGTCGCTGACGCGGGCCGTTGGCCACGGGGGCGGGCTGGTCTTTTCCCCTACCCGCCCCTTCCCGAAACCGGGGCTCCGCCCCAGACCCCTGACCGCGCACCGCGCGGTGTCCTCAATCGCCGGACGGGCTGGATTTCGCGGACCGTCAGGGGGCTACGGGCCGCGCCCCGTCAGGGGCGCGGGGAACTGCGCGACCAGCCGAGGACGGCCCGCAGTCGCCGGACGACAGTGCTGCCGAGCTCGTGGGCGTCGCCGCGTCACCAGCGAGGAGCACCCCGCAGGGAAGGGGCGCGGGGAACTGCGCGACCAGCCCCCACCGGCCCGCAGGCGGGCATGAGGTTCGGGGCGAAGCCCCCAAGGTGTAACCCGCACGTAACGCGCACCGCACCACGGGGACCCGGGCCCGCGCCGGACGGCGACGTGGCGGAGGGGCGGCGCCCGTGCGGGAGCGCCGCCCCTCTTTACTCCCCCACCGGGAGTTGTTGCCGCCCGCATCGGCTCGGGCGGCAACTCGCATACTCAGCGGCCGCTTTTTCGCTCGCCACCCCCCACGGGAACGAGCGGGGGCGGCCCCGAGTGCGTGAATAGCATTTCGCTTCCGCGACGTTCCCCGCGAGTCCTTTCAACTGTGGCCAAAAGGACGTGGTAACAGCTCGTATCGGTGTGCATACTCAGTGAGCGGGGGGTGGTTGCGGATGTCTCATGTGGGGGTTTGGTGCTACGCGTCCATTTCACTGGACTCGATCTGGCCCGGTTGCGCCTGGCCGGAGACCCGGACGCACTCTGGGAAACCGTTTTGAGTCTGCACCGTCTCCGGGACAAACAAGGCGAGTCGATCTTCGGCGATTGGCGGTCGGAAACCCGGGCCCGGTTGAATGGTGAAACTCGGCTTCTCGCCCCGCTGGTTCCCTCCCGCGGCTATTTTCCGGACTTCCTGACGCCCCCGGAAGGCGTACTCGGACTGGACTCGGGCATGCAGGCGCTGCGCGAGACGCCGCCCGACCGGGTGCACCGGGAGCTGGGCCGGCTCTCCACCGTCCGCACGCTCCCCGCTTGGATACGATCCATGGCGGAGGGCGACTCCCGGGCCTTCGCCAAGCTGACGGGCGCGCTGCACGCCTACCACGAGGCGGCCGTCGCCCCCTACTGGAGCCACATACAGGCCCAGATAGAGGGGGACCGCGCGGTGCGCGGCCGGGCCCTGCTGGACGGCGGCGCGGACGCGCTGCTCTCCTCGCTGCCGCCGATGATGCGCTGGCGGGCCCCCGTGCTGGAGGCCGACTATCCGGTGGACCGCGACGTCCATCTCAACGGGCGGGGCCTGCTGCTGGTTCCCTCGTTCTTCTGCCGCCGGACGCCGGTCACCTATCAGAACCCCGATCTCACGCCCGTGCTCGTCTACCCCGTCCGGCACATGGCGGAGTCCTCGCCGCCCGTGGACGCGCCGCCGCGGTCGCTGGGCAAGCTCGTCGGGCACACCCGCTCGGCCGTGCTCGGCTCGATCGGCGGCGGCTGCACCACCAGTGAACTCGCCCGCCGCGTCGGTGTGTCGGCGGCCTCCGCCAGCCAGCACGCCGGTGTGCTGCGGGAAGCGGGCCTGGTGCTGACCCTGCGCAACGGCAGCGCCGTGATGCACACCCTGACGCCGCTGGGCGCGGCGCTGCTGCGCGGCGGCCACCGCGCCCCCCAGCCGGCCCGCCGCCCTCAGCCGTCGATCCCCGAACGCTCCACCCCCGCCACGATGCTGCAGTCTCCCGGGGGATGACCCCCGGACCCCCAGCCGGAGCGGTGGCGCCGGTCGTCTCACCCGTCGATCCCCGAACGCTCCACCCCCGCCACGATGTAGCGCTGGAGCACCAGGAAGACCACCAGCAGCGGCAGGATCGACACGGCCGCGGCGACGAACAGTTCGTGGATGTTGACCGTCTGCGCCGTGGTGAAGGTCGACAGGGCGACCTGCACCGTCCACGCGTCGCGGTCCTGGCCGATGACCAGCGGCCACAGGAACGCGTTCCAGGCGCCGATGAAGACGATCGTGCCCACCGCCGCGAACACCGGGCGCGAATTGGGCACGACGACCCGCCAGTACGTACGCCACGGGCCCAGCCCGTCCACCTGCGCCGCGTCCTCCAGCTCCCGGGGGAAGCCCAGGAAGAACTGGCGGAAGACGAAGCAGGCGAAGGCGCTGAACAGCGTCGGCACGATCAGCCCGCGCAGCGTGGAGATCCACCCGAGCGAGGAGACCAGCACGAAGGACGGCACGAAAGTGACCGCCGCCGGGACCATGAGGGTGCCCAGGACCGCGTAGAAGACCGCGTTCGCGTGGCGGTAGGGGATCCGGGCCAGGCCGTAGCCGGCCAGGGAGGCGAGCAGCAGGGTGCCCACCGTCGTCGCCACCGCGATCAGCGTGGAGTTCAGCAGCGCGTGCGCCATCGGCACGTTCGGGTCGTCGAACAGCTCCCGCAGGTTGGACCAGTGCAGCTCGCGCGGGAAGAACGTCCAGCCGGGCGCGGTGATGTCCGACTCGGTGGCCAGCCCGTTCCGCAGCAGGAGGTAGAAGGGGATCAGGAACAGCGCGGCCAGCGCGATCAGCAGCACCAGCCGCAGCGCCCGCCCGGCCCGTACGAGACCGTCGTCCGTCCGCCTCACGCGTCCGCCTCCCGTCTGCCCAGGCCGAACCAGCGTGCCTGCGCCACCGTCACCACCGCGATGATCAGCGCCAGGACCACGGCCCCCGCGCTGCCCAGGCCGAGATTCTGCCCCTGGCCGAGTGCCGTGTAGTAGAGGTAGACCAGGGGCGGCCGGGCGTAGGGCGGGTAACCGCGGGCGTCCGACAGGAGGTTGTAGAACTCGTCGAACGCCTGGAAGGCGTTGATGACGAGCAGGAGCACCACCGCGACCGACGTGGCGCGCAGCGCCGGGAAGGTGATGTGGCGGAAGGTCTGCCAGCCGGGCCGGGCGCCGTCGACGGCCGCGGCCTCGTACAGCTGCGGCGGGATGCGCTGGAGCCCCGCCAGGAAGAGCACCATGTAGAAGCCCGTCTGGAGCCAGAGCCGCACGGTGACCAGCACCAGCCAGTACCACGGCGGGTCGGTGGTCGACAGCCAGGCGACCTGGTCGGCGCCGAACCAGCCGAGGACGGTGTTGGCCAGCCCGAACCGCACCCCGTTGAAGATCGACAGCTTCCAGACCAGGGCGGCGACGACGTACGAGCACGCGGTCGGCAGAAAGAAAACCGACCGGAAGAATGCGCGCGCGAAGCGCAGCCGGCCCACCGCGAGCGCCAGGCCGAGCGAGAGGGCATAGGTGGCCGGGACGATGAAGGCGGTGAAGACCGTGAAGGTCACCAGGGCGGAGCGGAAAGCGGGTTCACCCAGCACCGCCGTGTAGTTGCCGAGGCCGACGAAGTGCGTCGGGGAGACGGTGTTGTGGGCGTCGAAGAAGCTCAGCCAGACGCTCCAGCCGAGCGGCACATAGGTGAAGAGCGCGAGGCCCAGCGCGAACGGACCGACGAAAATCCAGAACCAGATGGTCTGATTCCGTTCGCGTGGGGTGGAACGCCGACGGGTCGTGCCCGGGGCCGCCATTCAGGACTTCTTCCGTACGCGCCGGAGTTCGTCCTCCGTCGTACGCACGACCCCGCGCAACTCGCGCTCGGGATCGGCGCCGTCCTTGATGACGCGGCTGAGGGCGTCCTGATAGGCGGTCTTGCTCGCGACCGTCCACAGCAGAGGCTGCGCATAGCCGTGATCCGCAGTGAACCGCACCGCTTCGGCCGCCGCGCCTTCTTTCAGCCGGTCCGCCTTCGCGGCGAGCGACAGACGGGCCGGTATGTGAAATCCGTAGGAAAGCGCGAAGTCCTCCTGGAAATCGGTGCGGTCGATCCACAGCCACTTCACATACGCCTTGGCCGCGTCCCGCCGTCCGCTGCGGGTGCTCACCGCCGAGCCGTACGCGCCGACCGGCACGGCCGGCTTGCCCGAGGGGCCGTCCGCGGGGAACGGCAGCACCCCGAAGTCGTCCCCCAGCGCCTTGCGCACCGCGGGCAGCGCCCACAGTCCGGACCACTGCATCGCGGTGAGCCCCTGCACCAGCGCGGACGGGTCGGACCAGTCCGCGGGCGCGCCCAGCAGCAGCGACTTGTCGGCGTACATCCGGTGCAGCTTGCCGAGGGCGCGGGCGGCGGCCGGGTCGTCGAAACCGGGCTTGCCGTCGTCGGTGACCAGGGTCAGGCCCGCGGCGTGCAGCGGCGTGCCGCCCAGCGCGCCCGCGCCGCCGTCGTTGCCGAGGAAGAGCCCCTTGGTGCGCGAGTCCGTGAGCCGCTTCGCCGCGTCGACCAGCTCGTCCAGGGTCGCCGGCGGCTTCACCCCCGCCTTCTCCAGCAGGCTCTTGCGGTAGTAGAGCAACTGGGTGTCGACGACCTGCGGGACGGCCCACACCCGGCCGTCGTAGGTCTTGGGCGCGAGGATCGCGGGCGGGAAGTCGCCGCGGACGTCCTTGACCAGATCGCTGAGGTCGGCGACCTGGCCGCCGCGGATCTGGTCCAGCGTCGGCCCGTCCACCTCGAACACGTCGGGCCCCGAGTCGGTCAGCAGCGCGGCCGCGATCTGCTGGTCGTAGGCGCCGGGCCGCCACTGGATCCGTACGTCGGCGTCCTTGTACGCCGCCGCGTACCGCCGCACGGCCGGCTCCGTGCCGGGCTCGCCGTACTGGTGGTACCACTGTGTCAGGGCGGCCTTCGAACCGCCGCCGCCGCGGCCGGTGTTGGAACCGCACGCGGCGAGCCCTCCCGCTAGCGCGAGGGCTCCGCCGCTTGTCAGGAGCCGTCTGCGGCTGATCGCCATCTGAATCGTCCCCTCGCCGGTGTCGTCGGTCACATCAACGATCAACGATGGCGGGGGATTACGACAGGTCTATTACCGCCGCGTGGCGGCGTCCTGGGGGCCCGCCCCATCCCGCACTGGGGCATGCGCCCCAGCCCCCGGCCGCGGACCGGTGTGCGCCTGCGGCGGGCTTTTTCCCCTCCCCCGCCCTTTCCCGGCTGCGTCTGATGTGCGGCTTCGCCGCGTGGGGGGCGCTGCCCCAGACCCCCGACTGCGGGCCGGTCGGCGCCTGCGGCGCTTTCTTCCCCTACCCCGCCCCTTCCCGAAACTGGGGGCAAGCCCCCAGGCCCCCGAAGCACGCTTCGCGCGCTGTCCTCAAACTCCCCCAGCTACCTCCCCCAGACTCCGTCCGGGGGTGCCCCCAGAGGTGCCCCCAACGGGC